>NZ_JBVAYM010000058.1:0-916 GCF_055420025.1 Traorella sp. mt218 | reverse complement strand
TGAAATACAACGAAGGGTTGACAGATTCAACTGACAATCGCTTCTTTTTTAACCTTTCCCCTCCTATAATGTAGGCATGAAAGGTGGTATGCATATGAAATACTATTATCATGAAGAAGAAGTTAAAGATGAATTGAAAAGAGAACAGGAAAAGATGATCATCACTCTTTTGAGAAAGGAAGGATAACATATGAAAACATTAGGAACCAAGATAGCTGAATACCGTAAACTGAAAAAGATGACCCAGGAAGAACTTGCTTCCAAGCTCAACGTTTCCTCACAGGCCGTCAGCAAATGGGAGAATGACCTGAGCATTCCCGATCTGCCGATCCTGATCGAATTATCCGATATCTTCAATGTATCTTTAGATGAGCTGATCCGACAGAAAGAAGATGTGGAAGTAGCAAGAGTGGTAGAACCACAATTAAGAAAGTCAGTGGACCAGATGATGCTGAAGGTCGTAATAGATTCCGGCGATGGTGATAAGGTACGGCTGAACCTGCCGCTATCACTTATTAAAACAGGAATGGAGATCGGGATGAGCATGCCGGAGATCAATGGGAAGGCAGCTTTGAAAGGGATCGATCTGGAGAAAGTGATGAAGCTGGTAGATCAGGGACTGGTAGGCAAGCTGATCGAGATCGAGAGTGCAGACGGAGATCATGTGGAGATCTTTGTAGAGTGATATGAAGATCTATATTCACGAAGCAGATGAAGAGAAGGACATCCGTCTGAATATCCTCAATGGTCTGATATTCAACAGGCTGGGGACAATGATTGCCGGTAAAATGATCAAAAACCGTGCTGCTGAAACAGGGATTACCGAGAAGCAGCTAAAAAGGATGATGAAGGAAATGAAGAAAGCGATTAAGCAGTTTGGACATTTTGAACTTGTCGATATTGAAACAAGTGAAGG
>NZ_JBVAYM010000057.1:0-968 GCF_055420025.1 Traorella sp. mt218 | reverse complement strand
ATATTTACCGGATCCTTTTGCTGTGTGATCCAGGATACGATCCGATCTTTCTGTGGTGAATTTAAAAATGGCAGATAGTCTTCGATATTCACATCATCCAGATCCCCTTCTATCAGGTAGTCAACGATCCGATCCTTTCCTTCATGATTGATAAACGGCATGAAGTCTTCGATTCTTTCAGCTGCTTCTTCCCGATCTGCACTTTCCAGATAACCTTCAAGCAGTCGGTTGATCTGTGCTTTATTCAAAAAAGGCAGGATCTCACTGATGTCCAGCTTGCTCATATCCCCTTCCATGATCAGATCAACGATCCTGTCCCTGTTCTCGGCATTGCACATGGGCACGATCTCCATCAGCTGGTCATAGGTATCTTCATCCACCTCTTCGATCGAATCGATCATATCGTTGATCGTATCCGAGTCGAGATATTCATAGGCAGATTTGGAAAATGAACCTAATTTGATCTTTCTCTTATTCAGTACCTTATGGATCTTCTTCGGCTTCATAAAGGGTGCCAGGCTCTCAAAAGCATTTGTGAAGGCATCGTTCAATTCTTTATTGATATAGTTTGTCAGGTTCTCTGTAAAGTTGTCAGAATCAAACGTATATCTGCTTTTATCTGCTGCTTCATCCGTATCGTCCTGTGTGGCTTCTTCTACGATCTCCTTGGCCTGTTCGACCTCTTCCTCTTTCATTTCAAAGCTGCCCCGCAACAGCTGGTCGATGGAAATATGATAGAGATCAGCGATCTGAGGCAATAAGGTAATATCCGGCAGTGATTCATCTCTTTCCCATTTGCTGACAGCCTGATAGCTGACGCCAAGGATATCAGCAACTTCGCTTTGGGTCATGTTGTTGGCCTTTCTTAGATCGGCAATGGTTTTTCCTATCTTGTTCATCGTTTATCTCCTCCTTGTGATATAGATATAGGTCGTCACATCTTTGATCAGTTCTTTCTTCATTTTTTC
>NZ_JBVAYM010000056.1:0-1199 GCF_055420025.1 Traorella sp. mt218 | reverse complement strand
GGATATTGAGGGCGTGAAAATCGGTGCAGGCACACACAAGCGTCTTGCTGATGTTCCTTTTAGGATCACAAGCAAGACGACGGGCGAAAATCATGTGGTGGTAACTGATGATAACGGGCAATTCTCCACTTCTGCTGAATGGGCTTCTCATAAGCACAATACCAACGCAGGCAAGACCAGCGAGGACGGTGTGTGGTTTGGGACTTCTGAACCAGACGACAGCAAGGGTGCATTACCTTATGATACCTACATCATTGAAGAATTACGCTCTGATAGTAACAAAGGCTTTGAACTTATCCCACCTTTTGAAATCGTGGTATCAAGAAATAACCTTGTGATTGATTTAGGAACGCTGACTGATGAATACGAAAAAGAAATCTCTATCCATACCACAGCGACCAGCAAAGACGGCGAAAAGACTATCCTTGCAGGAAAAGAGGTAACAATCGTTGATACTGTCAAATTAGACGGTTTGAAGAAAGGCACAAAATATCAGCTTGTAGGCTGGCAAATGCTGAAAGAAGAAAATGCCGAGCTTATCATTGACGGAAAGCGTGTAGAAAACGACTATACCTTTGTCGCTGATGATGAGGAAATGAAAATAGAAATTACCTATGCATTCAATGCGTCTGCTTTAGGGGGCAAGAACCTTGTTACCTTTGAAGAATTGTATGATTTAAGCAATCCAGACGAACCCGTGAAAGTTGCGGAACACAAGGACATTGAGGACGACGGGCAGACGGTACTTATCACAGAGCGTATCATCAAAATTCATACGACTGCTACCGATAAGGACGGCAACAAAGAGGTTGAAGCTGGAAAAGACGTTACAATCATTGATACCGTAACCTTAGAGGGCTTAGAAGTCGGTACACAGTACAAACTTGTGGGCTGGCAGATGTTGAAAGAAGAAAATGCAGAGCTTCTTATCAATGGAAAGCGTGTGGAAAGTGATTATATGTTTACCGCTGACAGCGAAACTATGAAAGTGGAAGTTGCCTTTACCTTTGACGCTACTTCCCTTGACGGCAAACAGCTTGTAACTTTTGAAGAATTGTACGATTTGAGCAATCCAGACGAACCGAAGAAAGTTACCGAACATAAGGATATTGAGGATAAGGGACAGACAATTACCTTTAAGGAAAAGCCAGAAGAACCAGAAAAACCCGAAACACCACCGACACCAGAAAAGCCTAGCA
>NZ_JBVAYM010000055.1:0-1208 GCF_055420025.1 Traorella sp. mt218 | reverse complement strand
AGATATTGAGGGCTTGAAAATCGGTGCAGGCACACACAAGCGTCTTGCTGATGTTCCGTTTAGGATCACAAGCAAGACGACGGGAGAAAGTCATGTTGTAGTAACTGATGATAACGGGCAATTCTCCACTTCTGCTGACTGGGCTTCTCATAAGCACAATACCAACGCAGGCAAGACCAGCGAGGACGGTGTGTGGTTTGGAACTTCTGAACCAGACGACAGCAAGGGTGCATTGCCTTATGATACTTACATCATTGAAGAAATGAAATGCGACAGCAACAAAGGTTTTAAACTTATCCCACCTTTTGAAATCGTGGTATCAAGAAATAACCTTGTGATTGATTTAGGGACTTTGACTGATGAATACGAAAAAGAAATCTCTATCCATACCACAGCGACCAGCAAGGACGGCGAAAAGACAATCCTTGCAGGAAAAGAGGTTACAATCGTTGATACTGTCAAATTAGACGGACTTACCAAAGGCACAAAATATCAGCTCAAAGGCTGGCAGATGTTAAAGGAAGAAAACGCCGAGCTTGTCATTGACGGGAAACGTGTAGAAAACGATTATACCTTTATCGCTGATGATGAAGAAATGAAAGTGGAAATTTCTTATACATTCAATGCGTCTGCTTTAGGTGGCAAGAACCTTGTTACCTTTGAAGAATTGTATGATTTGAGCAATCCAAAAGAACCTGTAAAAGTTGCGGAACACAAAGACATTGAGGACGACGGGCAGACGGTACTTATTACAGAACGTATCATCAAAATTCATACGACTGCTACGGATAAGGACGGCAACAAAGAACTTGAAGCTGGAAAAGAGGTAACAATCATTGATACCGTAACCTTAGAGGGCTTAGAAGTCGGTACACAGTACAAACTTGTAGGCTGGCAGATGTTGAAAGAAGAAAATGCAGAGCTTCTTATCGACGGAAAACGTGTGGAAAGTGATTATACATTTACCGCTGACAGCGAAACTATGAAAGTGGAAGTTGCCTTTACCTTTGACGCTACTTCTCTTGATGGCAAACAGCTTGTAACTTTTGAAGAATTGTACGATTTAAGCAATCCAGACGAGCCGAAGAAAGTTACCGAGCATAAAGACATTGAGGACGAGGGACAGACGATTACCTTTAAGGAAAAACCAGAAGTCCCAGAAGAACCAGAGAAACCCGAAACACCGCCGACACCAGAGAAGCCACACC
>NZ_JBVAYM010000054.1:0-1500 GCF_055420025.1 Traorella sp. mt218 | reverse complement strand
AATTTTCGGTAGTAAGAGTAACCATGACAAAAATTCCTAACGATGTAGGATTTTTTGAAAAATTGTTGATATCTGACTAATCTAAATTGAATGATTCATTTGATTTGATCAGTTTGAATATCACTCTCACTAATTTGCCTGCACAGTGCCCAAGTGCGGCATAGTGAGACTTTCCTTCACTTGTCTTTTTAAGATAATAATTCATAAAAGTTTTATTATTCTTACAGACATTGTAGGAAGCCCAAATGAGCGTATAACGAAGCAGAGAATTGCCTCGCTTTGACATTCGTGATTTTGAGGCATGCCATTTCCCTGATTGGCGGACGACAGGATCCAAACCTGCATAGGCCAGGACTTTACTTGGTGAATCAAAATTGTTAAGATTATTAGTGACAGATAGAATGACTGAGATTTCCAAATGACCAAGTCCCGTGATGGACTTCAATGGAGTATCAAAGTTATTCACAAATGCTTCGAGCTGTTTATCGATAGAAGCAATCTGTTCATCATAAAGTTCGATTTGATTCACAGCCATTTGAGCTTGAAGAGCGAAGGAGTGACTGGGGATACCGATGGATTCCCCTGCGATCTTCTTCAGCTCTAGTGCCTTATCTTTCTTATAACGACCGTGGGAAGCCTTTGTAAGAAGTCTGGTAAGAACATCAATTCGGACTTTTTTAATGGATTGAGGCAAAGGGTATTCCTTGATCAGTGCATAAGAAGTGTTGATGTGCAGGTTGTTTTTAAAAAAAGGGGCTAATTCAGGGAAGATACGGTCCATATAGGATACGAGCTGAATCTTCGCTTTGGTTCTCATCCTGGTCAGATTTCTGCGGGAACAGCAGAGGGAATAGATTTCAGAGAAAGTTTCGTCGCGATGTAAAGTGTTTTTCTGTTCTTCCTTATAAAGAGTAGAACAAATAAGCAGAGCATCGATGGAATCGGTCTTGGTATTGCGAATGTTTGCATTACGTAAAGAACTCGTTACCAAGGGATTGATTACTTTAAAAAATAAATTGTTTGATACAAGAAAATGAATGAAGTTATCAGCATAATGGGCAGTAGATTCAAAGCCGATAATTAGTTTTTCAGATTCTTGTAGAAAAGATAAGATTGAACCCAGAAACAATTCGAAACCAGATTTTGAGTTTTGGAAAGGAAAAGGTTCAATCAGGATTACACCGTGCTGATCAGTCATCGCAGCATAGTGAGTTTCTTTGGCGATATCCACGCCGACAAATAGAGTCATAAAAAAGACCACCTTTCTAAATTACCTGTGATAGTAATTCCACGGTGATCTATTCTCATAACCTTGCGTGAGATAAGTATTCAAAGACACATCCAACTAATCAAAGATAAAATAGGCCGTGGCAATAGTCTCCTTAGAGTAGTCAAGCTACATGATTTATAAAGAGAACACAGGCTATTTATATCATACTATAGATGACTAGAAAGGAAAGCGATGATTACTACCTTCAAGGTATGTAATTATCATACAAG
>NZ_JBVAYM010000053.1:0-1657 GCF_055420025.1 Traorella sp. mt218 | reverse complement strand
GGCGCTTTAAAATAGCGTGTGGGTGTGGGCGATCATTAAAGTTTGGTGTGGGCTGTTTCAGATCACTTTAAGTTTTGGTGTGTTTCATAAAAAAGCTCCTTTGTGCTATGATTTCTTTGCCGAGATCTCATAAAACACAAAGGAGGCTTTGCCATGTTTAATTTTATCACAAATCTTCTCAATATCAACGAAAATGAAGTCGAGGATCTTAAAGTAGTATCTCTTCCCTCGGAAACTCAGTTCCACATTACCCTTTTTCCCACTTTCCCGTCCTGCCCTTATTGTGGCGGAACGGTTCAGGGTCATGGACACACGAAACCTAAAAGGATCAACCATCCTGTTCTTACAGACAGAAAAACCTCTGTCTACTTCAGAAACAACAGGTATCTCTGCAATGACTGCGGCAGAACCTTTTCAGGTAAAAATCCCTTTACTTTTTCCACTTTCAAAAACTCCATCTTTCTTCTCGACAGAGTCATGAAACAGCTTAAGAATCTCAATTACACTTATCTCATGATTGCCCAGTCAAACCATATTTCTGTAACGCAGGTTCAGCTCTATTTTGACAGCTTCATCAATATCCCAAGAATCTCCTTGCCTGTTTCTCTGGGAATCGATGAAATCCATTCCAGAATGGCGAAAAGAAAAGATGCCTCCTATCTTGCTGTCCTCGTTGATAATCTGAACCGGTCTCTGATCGACGTCCTTCCTTCACGTTCCAAATCCGAACTATCACGATATTTCGAACGTATCCCTCTTGATGAAAGAAAACAGGTTCGCTATGTCACAATCGATATGTGGCTGCCTTATAAAGAAGTCTGTAAAAAATATCTTCCCAACTGTATCATCGCTGTCGATCCGTTTCACGTTGTCAAGCATCTTATGGAAGGATTCTCACGTATCCGTCTCAACATTCTCAATCAGTGTGAGTATGACAGCACCACGTATTACCTTCTGAAAACCTGGAAAGATCTTATCGAAAAAGATGTCTTTCTTGACAACGAGCCTGTTTACAACAAGCGCTTCGGAAGAAAACTTAACAAACGGGATCTTCAGGAAATGATTCTGAACATCAGTGAAAACCTTTGTCTTGGTTTCCGTTTGAAGGAAATGTATCTTCATTTCAATAAAGAAGCAACTCCCGACAACTGCGAGCAGTGGTTTGACACCATCTATGAAGCCTTTTTAAGTTCCGGCATTCACGAATTTGACAGTTTCATCACAACAATGTCCAACTGGAAAAAGGAGATACTGAACTCATTTCAACGTCCTTATGATGACCGTAAGCTCAGCAATGCCCTGTCGGAAAACATCAACGGACAGCTGCAGACTTATATTGCCATTTCTAAAGGCATTTCCAATTTCGTGCGTTTCAGAAAAAGAGTCATTTTCTCACTGAATCCAAAAGTATACTATTCCATCACAGAAACGCTTCATTCCGACAAACGTGAAGGAAGATCAAGAATTTCTCATAAGAAGCAAAACACATAATTTTCATATATTATAATTTTTATATACAGATCTCGGCATATTACAAAAGAGATGACAGTTCCATGAAAATCACTTTCATACCTGTCATCTCTTCTTTTTCATCCTTATGAAACACACCATATCTTAATGATGCACTTCACTTACCCACACGCTATTTTAAATTACC
>NZ_JBVAYM010000052.1:0-1868 GCF_055420025.1 Traorella sp. mt218 | reverse complement strand
CTCCTCGTATAATATGACGTGTAATCAATAATATATACTATTGATTACATCCTCTAATTTTAAGATAATAGTTTCGTTTTGAATCAAGGTTTTATTCTCATCTCCTGTGGCTACTTTCATGTACGTCCACTCAAAAAAGACTTAATCCTTTAGTTCAAGATGTACTTTATACCCGAATTAGTTTGTTGCAGCTGGATTCCTTATCCTGTCTCCGTATTTGCGAGGTTGTGTTTGTCTTGATTTAGAGGTGCAATTCAAAACCAAAAATATACGAAAGAGGTTGTTCATATGGAAAAACATTACGAATTATTTGTTGGCATTGATATCTCTAAGGGTAAGGCTGATGCTACTATTCTTCAGGTCAGTAATCTTAGATCGGTTAAACCTAAATTCTTGCGAAAAAAGTTATCTTTTAAATTCACTCGATCCGATGTGTTATCTTTCTTATCTGCTGTTAGAAGCAAATATGATGATAACTGTACCCATGTAACTTTCGGATTAGAAGTTACTGGAATCTATTCTAATAACGTGTATAACTTTATTAAATCTCAATTAAATGATCTTGAGGAAATCCGTTTCCTTAACACTGAATTCGTCAATAAATGGCGCAAGGCTCATAATATTGCGAAATCAGATCCTCTCGATGCTCAGACTATTTCCAACATCATTGGAACCGATCCTGATGTTCGCTTCGTCAATCATGTTGCCTTTGACAATGAAAAAGGATATCAAGATCTAAAAGCTTTGATACACCGTTATTATCAGGTCAAAAAAACTTATTCTCAAGAAATTAACCGTCTCATTTCCACGTGCGATGTTTATTTTCCCGAACTTCAGTATGTTTTTGAACCTAAATCCGCTGCTTTTCCAGCTATTCTATCTTCATATCCTACTACACAAGATATCATAAATGCTTCTAAAAGTGAAGTCTTTGATTGCGCTTATGAAGCAACAAAACATCGTGTAACTTTTGATAAGATAGATAAGCTTTTTAACTACTGTAACGATACATTAACGGATTTCAATATTTCTTACACATCGCGTAGCATCATTCTTGATCTGGCTACAAGTGTTAAAAGATTAAAATCTCTTTTAAAGGAACTTGAAAAAAAGATCAAGGTGCAAGCTTCAATGTTCGATGTATA
The DNA here is from genome assembly GCF_055420025.1 of Traorella sp. mt218. Lineage (NCBI taxonomy): Bacteria > Bacillati > Bacillota > Erysipelotrichia > Erysipelotrichales > Erysipelotrichaceae > Traorella > Traorella sp. mt218. The sequence continues at coordinate 723 of NZ_JBVAYM010000052.1, read as the reverse complement.
TGAGCTTCTACTTACCATTACAGGTTGTGGTCCTATTACAGCAGCAACGGTAATCGCTGAAACAGGTGATATCAGTCGCTTTCACAGCGCTGATAAGTTTGTCTCCTATGCAGGAGCTTCTCCTAGAATAGATAGGTCTGGCAAATCGGTTGAGACCATTGGAAGAATTTCTAAAAAAGGTTCCAAATATCTCCGACATGCCCTCTATATGATCGCTGAATTCGCTAGACGCCATAATCCTGTTTTGAAAGCTCAATTCGATAGAATTAAGAACGGAAACAAGAAACGGCATCGATTAGCAGTTATCGCGATAGCTAACAAAATAGCACGTTACATCTATTCTACGATGAAAAACGAAAGCAGTTTTATAATCACATATGAAAGTCTTATGCGATTATCGGAAGTAACCCGAAACACGTTCTTCCAAAACATTACAACAGAATTTTCTAAAAGAATCAGAAGACAGATCTATCAATATTCAGATGTAAATGGTGAGATTCATCAATTCGTATACATCCAAAATAAAGACATAGAAATCTAATCTAATAAATAGAAAATTCTTCATGAAAACGTTCTCAAATCTTAGAGTTCTTTTTAGTGTACCTAAAATGAACGTGTCTTCATTAAAAGACTAGAATTGTGCCTCTAAATCAAGGCAAAAACTCTTAAAACTATTGAATCTAACTATTTTCTAATAGTTATTGACATTTAATAGTTTGTCTT
>NZ_JBVAYM010000051.1:0-2683 GCF_055420025.1 Traorella sp. mt218 | reverse complement strand
CTCCCCGGACGCTGATCCGAAGAAAGTGTAAGGTACATGAGCCTTACTTAAGTTAGCGGCTACCATACCGCAGAGGAGGATAATTCATGATTACTAACATTTCTATCGACAAGCTTTATTCTCATCCGAAAAATCCTAGACAGGATTTAGGAAATTTAAGCGAACTGACTGAAAGCATTCTTGCGAATGGTGTTATGCAGAATCTAACGGTTGTTCCAAAAACAGATGATGACGGGTATTTTGTCGTAATTGGAAATCGTCGTCTTGCGGCGGCAAAAAAAGCAGGACTGAAAGAACTTCCTTGTGTTGTTTCCAATATGGATGAGAAGCAACAGCAGGCAACCATGCTCCTTGAAAATATGCAGAGAAGCGATTTGACACCCTATGAGCAGGCACAGGGATTTCAGATGTGTCTGGACTTGGGAATGACTGAAGATGAATTAAGCAAGCAGACGGGTTTCTCTAAGAAAACAGTCAAGCATCGCCTTAATATGCTTAAGTTTGATGCAGAAGAAGTCAAAAAAACAGTGGTAAATGGAGCATCCATCCAGGATTATATTGATCTGGAAAAGGTAAAAAACGATGATACCAAGAAAGAACTTCTACAGTATATGGGAACCACTGATTTTCGCTATCGTTTGAACAGTGCTATTGAAACTGAAAAAATAGAAAAAAAAGTCAATCAGACTGAAAAGAAAATAGCCTTGTTTGCTAAAAAAGTAGAAGACAGAGATCTAGACAGAAAAAAATACACTTACCTGCAATTCTATAGATCACCAGAAGATGTCAAGGAAGAAGGCTTCAAAGAAAGAAAAGAATACCTTTATACAAGAAGTACCTATGGCATAAATGTTTATGGATCTGTCAGTGAAGAAGAGGTTAATGACAAAGCAGAAAAGGAAGAAAAACGAAATAAAATTATTACAGAACTAGAAAATCTATTTAAAACCGCACAACAGACGAGAATAGAATTTATCAAAAATATCTTAAACGATAAAACTGCTTCACATCGTGATGTTTTCTATACTGAGGCTATTAAAATTCTTTCAACAAAAAGTTATTCTTCATTCGATGCTAAACTTTTCAAGAAAATCATGGAATGCGATATCAAAGAATCTTTAAACAAAAACAACGCTGAGAAAGTATTTGAAGCTACTGTATTTGCTTCACTTGAAGAAAGTCATCCTCTTTCATGCTATTCTTCCTGGAGCGGAGAATACAATGAAAGAAAAGCACAACAGATGAATGAATATTACAAATTTCTGATTTCCATAGGATATCAGCCAAGCGAAGCCGAAAATCAACTCCTTGACGGCACACACAAATCATATCCTGCTTCAGCGGAAAAATAAAAAATTCTTAAAAATAACTACCTGGCAAATTGCCAGGTATGTTTTCTAAGGTTCCAACATGGCAAGTTGCCATGTTGCTTTCTATCAATCCAATGAATGAAATACGGAGTACAAAAAACTATCATTAAAATGAAATAATTTGACACATAGTAAAATGTACGTTATAATGTACATAGTGAGGTGAATGCAATGATTAACACAAATGCTACTAATTTTAGAAAAAATATGTTTAGTATCCTGGAGAATACAATAAAATATAACGAACCTGTTAATATAAGCACAAAGGAAGGCAATGCCGTGCTTCTTAGCGAGGAGGAATATAACGGTCTGATGGAAACCTTATACTTGTCTTCCATTCCTGGCATGAAAGAAGAAATCATTGAAGGAATAAATACCCCCGTAGAAGAATGTATCCCTTCCGATGAGGTTGAATGGTAATGTATGTATAAAATTGTATACACAAAAAATGCAGTGAATGCAATTCCTAAGTTAAAAAGTGCTCATCTGGATAAAAAGGCAAAAGCATTGGTCGATCTTTTAGAACAAAATCCATATGCAACACCACCAAGCTATGAAAAACTGCAAGGCGATCTGTCATCTGCCTATTCCAGAAGAATCAATATCAAGCATCGTCTTGTCTATCAGGTAGATGATGATAAAAAAATAGTAAAGATCATCAGCATGTGGACACATTATGAATTTTAGAAAGTTGGAATCTCCCAGCTTTCTTTTTTACAGGCATCTGTGTAATCTAAGGTTCCAACATGGCAAATTGCCATGTTGTTTTCTATTGAGTCGATGAAAGAAATATGGAATATCGCAACCAAGTCACTCGTCAAGCGTTGCCCTACGGCGTCTCGCACTAAAGTGCTTGCCGCTTGACTTCCTTCCTCAGCTGCTATTCGAAGAAAGTGTAAGGTACATGAGCCTTACTTAAGTTAGCGGCTACCATACCGCAGAGGAGGAAACATCATGATTAACACATTTATTATTGAAGGAAAAATTGGAAGCATCGGCGAATTGAAAACAATTGAAAATGATGTCAAATTCTTAAAGCTTTCCATTGATTCAGAGCGTAATTACCGAAACTATGAAGGTGTTTATGAAACAGATACGATTGAAATCGAACTTTGGCGTGGCCTGGCAGAAATAGTCTTCGAAAATGCTAAGGTTGATGATTTTGTCAGCATTCAAGGAAGAATCCAATCTTCACATTTAAAAACGAAAGAAAATAAAGAGTTTATCTCCTATAAATTTGTTGCTGAAAAGGTTTCTTTTCTTTCCTGAAAAGAAGCCTTGATACAAAAGATATCATGTTTATTTTAAATGAC
>NZ_JBVAYM010000050.1:0-3331 GCF_055420025.1 Traorella sp. mt218 | reverse complement strand
TTATTATGGAAATTAAAAATGTTGGTTACTATGTTCAAAAAGATGGTCTTTTATCTCATCTAAAAGATTATGTCAGTGAATATCAAAGGGTAGTGGTTCTTGCTGATGGCCATGTATTTGAAAAATATCGTAAAACGATCGTAAATGGTTTTGATGAGGGGGTTCGTTTTGTTTTTGATATACAGGACATCGGAAATTGTGATGTTGTCGTAGGGATTGGCGGTGGAAGGATCATGGATCAGGCAAAGCTTGCGGCTCATCGACAGAATATTGATTGTATCCTGGTACCGACAAGTCCTGCAACAGATGCTCCATGTACTTCTGTGGCTGTTGTTGATGGTGAATACATTGAATGTGGCTGCCCGAAAAAGGTCCTGGTGGATGAAAGCGTGCTTTCGCAAGTGCCTTTACGGCTTTTCATTAGCGGCATAGGGGATGCGTTATCTACCTATTATGAAGCAAAACATCACAAGGTACCGGTTTCTGTTGAAATGTTATGTCGCAGCTGCAAAGATACGATTCTTAATTACGGCATGCAGGCTAAAAATGATGTTGAAGAAGGACTTATGTCAGAAGCATTGTCAAGATGTTATGAAGCGATTCTGTATATGAGCGGGATCTCTTTTGCGAATAGCGGTGGCAGCGGTGCTCATGCATTGAGTTATGGTTTCTCAAAAAAGTGTCAGAAAAGCTTGCATGGTGAACTGGTCGCTTTTTCCTTGCTGGTACAGCTTTTTTTAGAAAATGATGAAAACATTCATGAGTTAAGAGAATTTTATCATGCTATGGGTCTGCCATGTCATTTGAAGGAGATCGGTCTTGATGATATCAGTGATGAAGAATTATTGGAAATCATTGATGAGAGCATGAGTACGAAGTATTCTATGAATCGTATGCCAATGGTCATTCAAAGAAATGATCTGCTTGAAGCAATTCATTTGGTGGATGTGTTTGAATAGAAAATAATTTAGTAAAAACAACTGTTTTATCGGCATATGATATACGTTCAATCCAAATGTATATTGGGGGAGAAAAGGAACAGTATGAAGATATTATTAAAAAATGGAAGAATATATGACCCAAGAAGTGGTGAAAATAGAAAAGCAGATATAGCAATTTGTAATGGAATCATTCATTCAATTGGAAAAGCTATATATGATGCAGACGAGATATTGGATTGTTGTGATAAGTGGATCGTTCCATCAGTGACTGATATGCATGTCCATTGTTTCCATAAAAGGACAAATTTGGGATTGTATGCAGATGAAATAGGGATATGTAAAAATGTCAGAAGTCTGGTAGATGCTGGAAGCTGCGGTGCAGATGATATCGATGATTTCATGGATGATTTATCTGAGATGAAAACTCGAGTAAAAATATTTATAAATTATTCATCTATCGGATTGACGAAAAATTCGTGTGAATTTTCAGAAAACTGCTGGTTAGATGAAGATAAATTAATGAAGGCTATAAAAAAATATCCTGATGTGATATGTGGAGTGAAGTTAAGAGCAAGCAAAAGTGTTGTGAAAGATAAAGGAATAGAACCCATACGATCGGGGATTCAGTTTGCACATAGATTGCATTTGCCGCTCATGATCCATGTGGGTAATGAACCTCCTAAATTGGATGAAGTATTATCATTAGTAGAAAAAGGGGATATTCTTACTCATATCTATCATGGAAAAAAAGGTGGATTGTTTCTTGAAAATGGTGAATTGAATAAATTAGCCATAAAGAAGTATCAAAAAGGTGTTTTATTTGATGTAGGTCACGGTTCAGCAAGTTTTAGCTTTGATGTTGCTGAGAAAGCCTTTAAATTAGGACTTATACCACACTTAATCTCTTCAGATCTGCATGCAAATAATTATCCGGATATAATTTCTTCCTTGGCAGAAATCGTCACGAAAATTTACAATCTTGGATTGGATGAAAGTCAGATTCTTGATGCCATATCGATTAGACCTGCTAAGATCCTTCATCTTGATAATATGATTCAGGTGGGAAATAAAGCAGATTTATCAATTGTTTCATTTAATAAGACAGATAAAAAAAGATATGTAGATGCAGAAGGAAATGAAAGGATATTCGATAAGCAGGTGGTCTTTGAAAGATTAGTGGGAAGTGAGAAGTAGAATCATGGATTATATTTTGCCTAATTATAAAGAGAAAAGCTATGTGGATAAAGAAATGCACTTCCTGCAGTTTTTATTTTGAAATATAAAATTCTTGAATGTTATCAGTACGAATGGCTGCTTTTGGATCATCTTTATCTAAATAATCAGTGGGCACCAGACAGATTCTGTTTTCATCACGTAATTCATGGGTTTCATCTGAATCAATTCCTTTTACTAAAAACATTAAATTTTTACTCATATAAGCTAATAATTGAATTGTTGAAACTTCTTCACCATTATGAGAAGCATCCTCATTTATGGTAATTTTTTCACTTTGATTATTGATCATTGCTTCTCTAAGTTCAAAAAGTGAAAGAGGCTGACCATCTAAATAATAAATAAGATTATTGGAAGGATCTAAAAGAATAGTTTTATTTAAATCTTCACAGAAAACTTCGCAAACAACATGAATTTCTGGACTATTACTATCATCACTATAGCATTCTACAACATTTGCTTGAAATCCATAGGCCCTTAAAACACCAGTAAGAATAATTGCCATTCCACGACAATTCGTATAATTGTTTTGTTTTTGGGCATATTCGATCTGTGCAATCGTACCGATATTTTCTTTGTCATGTGTATAATTGGCACCATCATGATGATATGTTGACGCAACTTTTTCTAATAATGTACAAATGGTTGAGAAATCATGATGATTGTCAACATCGATGCCTTTTTCTTTGATGTAGCTGAGTACCTTTTGATTGTTCAGTTCATATCTTAAGATTTCTTCACAAGGTTCATTTTTATATTCGTTATGCTGTTGCAGCTTGTTGATGTTATCTTGGGGGATGGTATAAGAATGTGGCGCAAAATCAGGTTCATCACTGATAGGTTTGATAATAAGATTTATCTTTAAAGAGGTGGACGGCATTTCAAAGGTTCCCTGCCAATCGTTCTCTTTTTTTTCTAAGTGGATGTTGCTTGGCATGCCATTGATATCAAAGACGAAATCGGCTGTTGTATCTGTTAATTTGGCTTCGTCGACATCATTATGCATATCACCTATGACAGGAAATGAGACCTGTCCAAAATCTTTGCCATCTTTTTCTCCAAATGCAATTCTTACCAGGGCAAAGCTAAAATCTGTTTCTATGATTCCTTTTAATTTCATTGAAAATACCTCCTATAAAATAATTTTAATGATTTCC
>NZ_JBVAYM010000049.1:0-3946 GCF_055420025.1 Traorella sp. mt218 | reverse complement strand
CCTGTCCATCAAAATTGAAATTTCCTAATATATAAAAAAAAGCGCATGCATCAGCATGCGTAATTTATTTAAGTCGAAATCTCTTCGGTGCCAGATGATAGGTCAGAAATAAAGCAAGAATAATATAAACGATCGTCAAGCCGATGACCCAAGCACCAAAATAATGGGAATCGATCCGTTGCATGAATCCATAGCAGATAAAATAGGTCAATGCAGTCATCACCTGATAAAATGGATTTTTCATTTCTACTTCACTGTTAAAAGGCTGCAGCAGATAATAAAGCACCAGATAATGAACAGAAAAGAAAACGGAAAGACAAAGGATCGTTACCGGCAGGATCACATAATCGGATAGATTGGCACTTCCGCCACTTACTGCCAATAGGATTGTCAACCCCAACGCAATCACTCCTGCAGGCCGTAAATTAATGAGAATTAAGCTTTGCAGACGCTGTTTGAACATTCCCAATATTGCAGACGGCTGGCGATAAAAATGATAATGAAGCATCGCATTATCACAGTTGATGAACATTGCCTTCGTGATTGATTCACCGCGATTGATCAGATACATCAAAAACAATGAATAAGGAAGAAAACTGATCAAATATTCATTGATTCCTGCCCTTATCGGTTCCACTGCAGCAACTCCCACGATAAGCAAAGCAATCACTGCTAATGAACCAAGTGCGATCCGATTCGCTGTTTTTGTCAGCAAGCGTTTATGACGTTGAACAAACAAGTAATTTAAATAAGCATAGCCTTTTTTAGAAGTTGTGATATGCTCATATTCAATCTTATCCGTAAAAACTTTATTTCCTTGTTTTTGAACCTGTGTAACATTGAAAATAATATTCTCAGGCTTCAATAATTCTCTGTAAATAGCTGTATAACCATCAAACTTATATAAATAGCCAAAAGCCAATAAACCAAAAATGATCATGATTCCGCAAAGGATATAATAAAGGCTCATTGACATATACATTGAAAAGAATAACGGTACAAAAGCAGCTCCAAGAAAAAGCAGACATAAGACAAGCTTTAAGATATCTCCTTTATTTTCGTTATAAACCTTCTTCTGACTCTTCTTTAAAAGCAAAGCGCCAAAAATAAATTTGCAGGCAACGACCAATATAGAAAGGCTCAGACAAGAAATAAGATCAAGAGGAATAAATAACTGAATCAAATAAGCGGCAATGGCCATTCCGATAAAATTTTTGAACTGAAAATAAAGAAATTCACTCAAAGCGATCTTTTTAGCATCCATCCTCATCAAACAGATGGCATAATATTTATCCTTTGTAGGATTTAAGATCGAAGTATTCAGCAATCCGCCAATCAGCGTCATAAAAAAGAAAATATGAAAAGAAATCGTTGGATCGACAGACGTTTCCATCATCATGGACGGTAACATAAAAATCAAATAAAGATAAAGCAGCTTCCAAATAAAAAGTGTCACAAATTCATATAGAAAAGACAAGCATTTCGCAAATGTCTTCAGACCTTTTTTCGCATAGACATCATTCGGTATCACCCGTTTGATCAACGGAAAACGTTTTAAATAATATAAAAATGAATTTGTACGATAAACATTTTTTAGTTGAAATGAATAAATAAACTCATTCATCATCTTCACCCTTTAATCTGGAAATGATCTTTTCTTCAAAGGTATCCCGGTCTTCTCCATCACGTTCTATTCTTTCCAATTCTCCATGTGTTAAAAGGACGATCTCATCACAAAGATCCAAGGCCAGTTCCATGATATGCGTAGAAAAGATCAAAATATGCTTCCCCGATATATCTTTCAAAAGCTGTTTCATCTGGGCTGCCGCTACAACATCAAAACTTGTCAGCGGCTCATCAAGAAGAAGAATTTTCGGATTGAAGATAATATGCACAAGCATCATCATCTTATTTTTCATACCATGGGAATAATCTTTTAATAAGCGGTCGCGATCTTCCGGATCGATTCCCACTAAATTAAAATAGTCATCAATGCTTTTCAGATTACTGATCTTAGAACGATTGATATCGATAAAGAAATTTAAAAACTCTCTGCCTGTAAGAAAATCAGGAACCTGAGGTGTTGAATAGACATATCCGATATCATCCGTTGTCAGTTTTCTTTCCTGATTATTCTCAATGATCTTCATTTCTCCCTTGTCATAAGGAATATCTTCACTGATACAATTAAAAAGTGTCGTTTTACCTGCTCCGTTTCTTCCGAGAAGTCCGTAGATCTTTCCTTCTTCAAATTCAAAGGTAATATTTTTCAGGACTTCTTTTGAATCAAAGTTTTTTTGAATTCCCTCTAGTTTTAATTTCATAAAAACCTCCATCATCATATCTTTTATTATAGCTTTATGCCGATCATCATCAAGTTATATTTCTAAAGTGTCATCTGCTTGCATAAGGAAATAAAAGATACTATAATTAAATTGAAAGAGAGGAACAAGTATTATGAAAGACGTAAAATTTTTTAGATGTAATCATTGTGGCAATATCGTAGAAATGATCCATGAATCAGGCGTTCCTATTGTTTGTTGTGGTGAAAACATGCATGAATTGGTACCAAATACCAGTGACGGAGCAGGAGAAAAACATGTACCTGTGGTAAATGTAGAAGGCAATAATGTGGTTGTACGTGTTGGCAGCGTTGATCATCCAATGCTTCCTGAACATTATATTCAGTGGATCTATGTACAGACAAACCTGGGTGGTATGAAAAAATATCTGAATCCAAACGAAGAACCTACTGCTTCATTCAAGCTGGCTGAAGGTGAAAGCGTTGTAGCGGTTTACGAATATTGCAACCTTCACGGTCTTTGGAAAACAACTCTGTAAGCATGAAAAAAGCGATCATTTATCAAAATGATTCGCTTTTTTTTCGTTCAAGGTTTCATCGATTTGAATCGCAATATCCTGATTTTGTTCTTTAAACTCTTCAATCAGGTTTTCATATTCCTCCATCAAATCATTAAATTCACCATAATCTTCATCATCGAGCTTGATCGTTTCCATAATATGCTTCCCTTACCTTCTTTACGATATGTTTTGCATCCAATTCATATTTATCAAACAGTTCAGCAGGCTTACCGCTTTCTCCGAATGTATCCTGAACACCGACCATGATTAGCTTAGCAGGATAGCTTCGGCATAGACATTCAGCTACTGCACTTCCCAATCCGCCAATAACAGAATGTTCTTCAGCAGTAAGGATCACAGAATGTTTCTTTGCCATTTCTATAATGGTTTTCTCATCTAATGGTTTGATCGTATGAACATTAAGAATCGTCGGTGTAATACCTTCTTCTTTCAATAATTCACTTGCTTTTATTGCTTCCAGCACTTCCAGTCCGGTAGTGATGATCAAAACATCTTTTCCTTCCCGGATCACTTCTGCTTTTCCATATTCATATTGATAATTCTCATCATGTACCTGCTCCGTAGCCAAACGGCTCATACGTACATAGCATGGTCCCTTGATATCTGCTACTGCTTCAATCAGCTGTTCACATTCGATCGCATCAGCCGGCTGGAAGACCTTCATGCCCGGAATCACACGCATCAAAGCAATATCTTCGATACACTGATGGCTGGCACCATCTTCACCAACGCTCAGACCCGCATGAGTCGCACATATTTTTACATTCAGCGCAGGATAACCAATGCTGTTTCTGATCTGTTCATAGGCTCTGCCGCTCGCAAACATCGCAAAGCTTGACGCAAAGACAGTCTTGCCGCTGGCTGCCAGTCCGGCCGCCACGCCCATCATATTACCTTCCGCAATCCCCATATTAAAGAAGATATCCGGCTTTACTTTTTTTACACTTCCTGATTTTGTCGAACCTGAAAGGTCGGCATCTAACACAACGATATCATCTCTTTGCTGTGCTAATTTCATCAGTGCCTTTCCATAGGCTTCTCTTGTCGCAATTTTTGCCATCTT
>NZ_JBVAYM010000048.1:0-4356 GCF_055420025.1 Traorella sp. mt218 | reverse complement strand
TCATGTACGATCCTTCCTTTTTTTTCGGGATCAATTTATCAATATATCTTCTTTTTTTTAAATCTTCGCCAATTGAAAAATGTTATAAAAAAAAACGGACATGAAATTCATCATATCCGCCATTTCAATCTATAAGATAAATTGTTATCCTTTGATACCGCCACGGGCCACACCATTAACGATTTGTTTTCTTGCAAATATAAACAGAATGATCATTGGTATGACGATGATCGTTGAAGCGGCCATCATCAGCTCTGTTTTCGCACCACCTTCAGATACAAATGCATATAATCCGAAAGGCAAGGTTCTTAATTCCCTGTCAACAACCGCCAACATCGGCCATAAGAAACTATTCCACGAAGCAATTGCATTCAAAAGAATTATTGTTACCAATGATGGCTTTGCGATCGGAACCATTACTCGCCATAAATATTTCCAATTGCTGCAACCGTCGACCCTGGCAGCCTGATACAAGCTGTCAGGTATGCTGTCAAAGAACCCTTTCAATATATACATATAGAAAATGCTCGATGTGAATGGAATGATCAGTGCCAAAAGTGTATTATAAATTCCCCAGTCGATTATTGTACGATAGTTGGTAATAACGATCATTTCAAATGGAACCATCATAAGTCCTAAAAGAAGTCCAAAGATAATATGTCTTCCCGGGAAATTCAGCTTTGAAAAAGCAAAGGCTCCCAAAATCGTCGTAATCGTACATAAGGTAACGCTTGATACCATCGCAATAACGGAATTAATAAAATAAGTAGCAAAAGGAGCTTTCTCCAAAGCCTCTTTGAAATTATCAAAGCTGAATGAAGACGGTATCCATTGAGGAGGAAACATTTGAATTTCCAACGAGGTCTTAAAAGCACCTGTTATCATCCAATAAAACGGAAACACCATGATCAGTGCACCGATGATCAGAAAGAAATAAGTTAAAACTCTTCCAATTGTCAGATGTTTAAAAATATTTTTCATCTTACCCTCCTAGTTTTTTAACTTCTTTTCAATAATGCGTTGAAGCATCGTAAATACAAAGATGATACCAAACAAAATGACTGCCGCTGCTGTCGCATAGCCATAACGGCTAGGAATCTGTATTCTGAATTGATAATAAATATAATATACAGCTGTATATAAATTATTGGCAACACCCGGTCCGCTGAATAACGGGAATAATTCATTAAATACCTTAAAGCAGCTAATCGTATTGACGATCATGACAAGGAATATCGTCGGCATCAATAATGGAACCGTAATTTTGAAAAAGATACGAATAGGACCGGCTCCGTCAACTTTTGCGGCAGTATAATACATCGGATCGATATTTTGCAATCCTGAAAGAAGCAAAATGATCGTAAACGGTAAGATAGCCCAAATACCATAGATACACAATGCCGGAAAATTACCCGTTGTTACCTGCAGCCAGTTTATGGCATCTATGCCAAAAAGCCCTAAGAAATAATTAAAAACACCTGATTTATAATTAAACATGAATCGCCATGCCAAACCAACAGCAATCGTTGATGTGACCATAGGCAAGAAATAGGCTGTTTGAAATAACCCGCTGAATTTGATCTTTTGATTCAATAAGGTTGCAATCAAAACCGCTAAGCAAGTAGAGATCGGAATTACGATAAATACATAAAAGAAGGTGTTTTTCAGTGCCTGATGGAAATATGGGTCTTGCAGCACATAGGTATAATTACCCAATCCCCAGCCACTGAATTCTTTGGTCATGTAATTAAAATTTTCCTTAAATGAGGTCAAAAATACATTGATGATCGGATAAAGCGTAAATATGATCACTCCCACAGCAAATGGAACAAGGTAAATCAGCCATTCTGATTTGTTCTTCAACTTTTCTAAAGAAAATTTGCTGACGCTTTTGGATGGCACTTGTTTCATACTAAACGTTCTCCCGTTTCTTTATCAAAAACAAAAACACCACGTTTCTTTAATCCGATTTTAACTTTTTCACCTTTGCCATATTCTTCATCAGCTTCGACATAGGCTCTCACTCTTTTACTGCCCAGCTGCACATAAGCCAATACTTCCTTACCCATGACATAGACTTCCTCGATCGTACCCTCGGCTAACGGAGCACTGTCATTCACAATAATAGCTTCGGCACGCATGGAAAGGATCACTTCACGTCCTTCATCAAGATTTTTCGCAGCTTCTAAGGCTACTGTGCAATCTCCTTCAAGAACGATCGTGCCATTTTTTACAACACCATAAGTCTTATTGATCGGTGGTGTACCAAGAAAATCGGCAACGAAGCAGTTCGCCGGTTCATCATATAATTCCTGTGGACGGGCAATCTGCTGGAGGAAGCCATCCCGCATCAAAACGATGTGATCTGAAATGCTCATCGCCTCTTCCTGATCATGTGTAACAAAAATTGTTGTAATGCCTGTTTCCTGTTGGATACGACGGATTTCCTCACGCATCTCAATTCTTAAACGAGCATCAAGATTTGAGAGTGGTTCATCTAGCAACAAGATGCGCGGATGTTTAACTAATGCTCTGGCAATAGCTACTCGCTGCTGCTGTCCGCCTGAAAGCTGACTTGGCTTTCGATCCAGCAAGGCTTCAACATGAACCAGCTTAGCCATTTCCTTGGCTCTGGCAATGCGCTCTTCTTTTTTAACTTTTTTAATTTCTAGCGGAAAACAGATATTTTCCAAAACAGTCATATGCGGATATAAAGCATAGTTTTGAAATACTAAACCTACACCACGTTTTTCGGGGCTTAAATCGGTAACATCTTCATCATCGAAAAAGATCTTTCCCTTTGTTACCGGCAAAATACCTGAAATCATATTTAACATCGTACTTTTACCGCAACCGCTAGGGCCCAGCAGTGCAATCAATTCTCCGGATTCAATAACCGCCGAAAAATCATTTACAGCAGTTGTTGCACCAAAGCATTTTGTTAAGTTTTGTATTGTAACTTTCATCTTCTATCTCCTATTTTATTAGTTCTTGCCACTCTGCTCCCTCGGTGTCTTCCATTGTCAGTCCCAACATGGCAGCCATCGTGACAGCTTCATTCAACATCGTTCCTCTTTCGATCACGACCCCTTGCTGTACATTTTTTCCAAATGCCAGAAAAGCAGTCGTTTCATCTTTAAATGGCAGATATCCATGAGAAGCCAGTGAGTGATGCCATCCAGGCTTCAAATATTCTTCAAACAGATCTTTTCCTGAAAGCGTACTGTCAAAGGACATCGGCTCATCACCCTCGATTACAAAGTCAATCTTTTCAGAAGCTAAACCAAATTCCCTATCTGCTTCTTCTTTAGTAAATACATATCCTATGTTATATTGCGGATCCTTTTTAATTTCCATCAGAAAATCATATACCTTTTTACGAAGCTTTTCATCATTAGGATCCTTCAGCTGGATCCAGCCTGACATAGAAGCGGAATGACAATATGCCTGCCAGTCAATCAAACGATTCTGTTCATCTGTCTGGATAAATCCATTTTCCTTCAGCAATAAATTAAAATTGATATGACGCTTGATATTCTGTTGACCGTGGTCACCAAGAATTACAAAATTTGTGTTTTCATAATCACCAAAACGTCTGACAGCTTCTAAAATCTGTCCAAATTGACGATCATGCTTTCTAAGTTGTTTTTTTACTTCATCATTGTCGATACCTTCACAATGCTTGACCGTATCCAGATCACACATCTTAACGAGCATGACATCCGGCTGATGATAATCTTCTATGATATCAAGTGCAAGATGCATCGTAAACTCATCTAAATTTTTATCTTCTCCCTTTAGATAGTGCTCATATTTCCAATAATAGCGATCCAGCAATTCCTGGGTAGAATAATTTTCATAAAATTGATATGGATCATCGCCCTGATAATCAATCGGAACAATCATCGGCATATTGTAATCAATATCTGCTCCACCTGACACAGGCCATGTAAGCGAACATGTCGTAAGTCCGTTGGCCTTTGCGACATCCATCAGCGTCTTTCCCTTGATCTGTGAACGAAGTGAATACCAAGGAGCGTTTGGATTTTCAACATCGACAATCTCATTATGTATGATTCCATGATTTTTAGTTGTTTTTCCCGTCAATATGGAACAATGACACGGATAGGTCAAGGTCGGATAAACAGGCTCAACATGCTTGACCACACTTCCTTTTTCAAAAACCTCCTTAAAATGAGGCAGTGTCTTCATATATTCCAAATCCAGCGTACATAGCGCATCTAAACAAAAAACCAGTAATTTACGCATAACTTCCCTTCCTTTCAAAGCATAACGGAATCTATGATATCTATTCATTGAATAAAAGGTTGAAGGAAATCAATTTCCTTCAACCTT
>NZ_JBVAYM010000047.1:0-4371 GCF_055420025.1 Traorella sp. mt218 | reverse complement strand
TACAATTTAATGACCCTGAAATAACCTTCATTGGTTGCCTGTCCTAATTTTCTGACCTTGTAACAGTCGCCAATTTTAAATGTATGATATGTAATGCCATAAAAAAGATCTGTTTCCTGGCTTCTTGGTTTGAAGCCGACTGAAAGAATAATCGTATCTGCATGGATTTCTTTAAGTTTATTGTCTTGTTCGATAACAACACTATTATCCTTGATTTCGATGACCTTGGCAGATGTATAAGGCTGACAGTCCACTTGTTTCAGGATCCAATCCAACTGACTCCGCCAATTGATATCCTGCTCCTGCTTGGCAATCTGATCGCTCATTTCTATGACGCTGACATGATGACCCTCATCCGCTAAGAAGATACCTGTTTCAATACCGGTAGCACCGCCGCCAATAACTACCACTTTTCCTTTAACTTGTTCAGGATGGGCATAGACATCAATGGCCTGCATTACTTTCGCCTGCGTACTTTCAAGCCCTTTGATCTTTGGTGTTATCGGTTCTGCCCCTAAGGCAAGTATCAAAGCATCGGGGTGCAATTTTTCTACCAGTTCGGGTGTTGCCTTCGTATTTAAAAGCACTTGGATCGGATATTTTTCTACCTGTCCTTGCAGGAATTTACAGAAAATATCCAGATCGACTTTGAAACGGTCTTTTTGAAAATGACGGATCTGTCCACCCAGCGTATCTTCTTTTTCAATCAGCGTTACCTGATGGCCTCTCTGAGCAGCCGTGATGCTCGCTCGCATACCACCCGGTCCTCCGCCCACGACAACGATATGTTTTTTTATTTTTGCTTTCTTTGGTTCTTTTTCCACCCATGAATAATTTCCATATCGTGGATTGCTGGCACATCCCATACCGTTTTGTTCGCTGCAGGTTGCACACCTCAGACATGGATAAATATCTTCCTGTCTTCCATCATAGGCCTTTTTAGGCCAATCAGGATCTACCATTGCTTCACGTCCGATAGCCACAAGATCACAGGCTTTAGATGCGATCGCATATTCCGCTTCTTCCGGCAGGATCACCGAACCCACAAGAACGACCGGTACATGGACATGTTGCTTTACTTGACGAACCAGATCAATTTTATCGAGATGAGGTTTGAAGTTTTTAGATACACAGTGATGGAATAATTCCGGTTCTGAATCTAAGCCTGCCGATACATGCACTAAGTCAATATAGGGTTCAGCCAACTGTACGAAACGAATACATTCATCAACATCAAAGCCGCCTTCCCGATATTCTCTTGCACCGACCCTTAATTCAATCGGATAATCTTTTCCTACGGCTTCTCGTACTTTTTTAAGTATTAGCAGCGGAAAGCGTACACGGTTTTCAAAAGAGCCGCCATACTGATCTGTCCGCTTATTGAAAGTCGGTGATAAAAACTGATAAGGCAGCCATCCATGTGCAAAATGAAGCATGATCATATCAAACCCGAAATTTTTGAAATTAACAGCTGCTTTCGCATAATTATCCGCAACATGCTGGATCATGTCCTCATCCATGCCCTGCACATGAATCGTTAATCCTTTTTTATGAAGATATGTTTCCGTGATCGGTCCGATCGCATGTCCTTCCTTTCCTGAATCTTTTGGAAAGTTATGCGCATATCGTCCGGCATGGATCAGCTCTACCGATGCATACATGCCATAACGCTGTAAGGCAAGCATCTGCTGACGCAGCATCTTCGCACCTTCCAATCCATGCACCTGCTGACCTTTTGGTTTGACAAAAGGGTCAGGATAGCCCATCAGCTGTGACCATTCATCATCGATCTGCCAGCTGCCAAGAGTCATGAGTGAAGCTCCTGACTGGCCAAATTCTTCACAGATTTCAGGTACACCATTGCCCATTGGTGCAATTTCGATCCTGTTAGGAAACCGTAATGAGTTAATTTGTATTGGTTCAAAAAGATGTGGATACTTCAAATTCATTTTACATTCACCCCCGCAAAATATCCGTCATTGATAGCTTCAATCACCGTTGCAACGCTCCGGCAATCGCCAATCATCGTTGTTTCCGGTGTCACGCCATATAAACCATAAGCTTCTTTTTTCTTTGAACGTAAGCCAACGCTAAGGAATACCTGATCTGCTTCGATAAAGCTCTTATTTCCTTCACGATCTTCCACAAATACACCTTGCTCTGTTATCTCAGTTACTTGTGAGTTCAAATGAACATGCAATTTTTCACACTTCTCCATATGATGACGCAAAGCGATACGATAAAGCTTATTTCCTTTAGCACATAACGTATCACTCATCTCAATGATTGATACTTCTTTTCCCTGTTCCGCTAATTCAAGTGCTAACTCTGTACCAATCGTACCACCACCGATCACTACAGTCTTTCCGCAGATATTTTCCAATCCATGCTCATAAGCCTCTACGGCCTGTCTTGCATACTCAACACCTTTGATCGGAGGCGTTATATAATCGGCACCGATTGCGATGATAACATCATCCGGCTGCAATGATTCCAAAAGTTTCTGATCAGCATTAGTAGAAAGCATGACTTTGACATGGCTTTTCTCAATATGATGAATCAGATATTCTTTAAATTTACGTAAATCTTCTTTATAAACACCCTTATCCGCCACATTGAGCTGCCCGCCTAACACATCCGCTTTTTCAATCAGGGTCACATGATGTCCTTTCGCATCTGCACTCAATGCCGCCTTCATGCCTGCAGGGCCACCGCCGACAACGACGACATTTCTTGGATGATCACTTTTTTCTTCCTTTAACGGAACTCGATTTTCTCTTCTAAATCTTGGATTGACCGAACACTGGACATTGGCATGTTCCGTAGCTATATGATAACAATTTAAACAGCGCAAACAAGGTACGATCTCTTCATCCAAACCTTTCTCCGCCTTTAATGGCCAATAAGGATCAGCCACTAATTGTCTTCCCAGCATGACCGCATCAATTTTTCCTTCACCGATCAACTCATCACAAATTTTCGGATCTGAAACACCACCGACAAGACATACCATGGCCCCTGTTTCTTTCTTTACCCTCTGCGCAAAATCAAGATTGTAATACCGTGGTTCAAAAATCGTGGTATGCGTATATACATTGGCCTCATAATGATCAACATCCCCACCATAACAATCCATACCGGCAGAAATATTAAAGATATCAACGATATCCTTCACAGAATCAATAAAATAAAGCATATCATCTTCACAATAAGTTTCAGGAATCACCAATTGACGAGAAACACGTACCATGATCGGATAGTCCTTACCTACTGTTTTTCTAACAGCAAGCAATGCTTCTCTGGCAAAACGCGTTCGATTTTCCACGCTGCCGCCATATTCATCACTGCGTTGATTCCATACAGGAGATAAAAAGATCGAACATTGTGAATCATGACCAAAATGAAGCATGATCATACGGATTCCAAAATCCTTTGCCTTCTTGCATTCTGCACATAAAGCATCAATTTGGGCACGCATCTGTTCATGAGTCATCGCCTTTGCCTTCTCACCCGTATAAGCAATGCCATCACTAGGCGCCTGAATCGTACCATCCTCATTTTTCAGCGGATGAAAACTAAACTCCATGACTCCGACAGCTCCGCTTTCTTCGATCAATGACCAGGTTTCCCGTGTCACATCACGGGCATATTTATCAAAGGGACTGGAACATTTCGCAATATCCGCTGTTCCATAGCTTGAAACAACGATCGCACTGCTGCCGCCCTGTGCCTTATCCGGTAAAGAAATCCCACCATAGTAAGTCGAAGATAAAAGCATGGCTCTTGGTACCCCCATAGGAGCTGCTATCACTCGGTTTTTCAACATCACTCCATTTACCTGTAAAGGAGCAAACAGATTCGGATATTTCATTTCTTTCACACTATCACCTCTGTTATCATTATTTCTAAAATGAAGCTTTCTTTCAAGCTTCACTCTTGCACGAGGGTTATGCAACTTTAAAGAAAATTCATCAGATCTGCCCCGTCACAGTGCAAAAAATATCTTCGATCTCCAATAAGAAAATGATTTTGTAACCAAAATCGTATGCACGATCGTAAAGACATTTATAGGCCTTATGAAGAACACGGTTATAGACTCTCAGATCATGAAGAATGCTGTTCTTCAGATCAGGGAATTCACGGTAATAGAAACGGTTGGAAAGAGAAAAGACTTTCAAGATGTCTCCTTGATAGAAAAAAGAGTATTCACACAGATATTAATGACACATAAAATCATAATATAAGTATACTTAACTTTTTTCATTCTCTTTCATTATCTTCCTGTCCATCAAAATTGAAATTTCCTAATATACAAAAAAAGGAACAACGATCATTGTTCCTTAATCTAAATCTTCACCATTCGTTTCTATA
>NZ_JBVAYM010000046.1:0-4387 GCF_055420025.1 Traorella sp. mt218 | reverse complement strand
GAATTATGACATTAAAAAAAGACTTTTTATGGGGTGGTGCAGTTGCTGCCAATCAGTGTGAAGGTGCTTGGAATGTAGATGGTAAAGGAATGAGCACAGCAGACTGTATGGTTGCTTCACATCATGGCGTACAACGTGAATTTACTGATGGAATCGTGGAAGGAAAATATTATCCGAATCATGAAGGGATTGATTTCTATCATCATTATAAGGAAGATATTGCTTTATTTGCGGAAATGGGCTTCAAATGCTTTCGCTTATCAATTGCTTGGAGCAGGATCTTTCCCAATGGTGATGATGAAACACCTAATGAAAAAGGTTTGGAATTTTATGATCATGTATTTGATGAACTGTTGAAATATGGAATTGAACCAGTCGTTACGATTTCCCATTATGAAACGCCTTATGCCCTAGTGAAAAACTATGGAACATGGCGTAATCGTAAGATGATCGATTTTTATTTAAGATTCTGTGAAACGATCTTTAAAAGATATAAGGATAAGGTAAAATATTGGATGACCTTCAATGAAATCAATGTCAATGGTTTTCATCCGGAGATGACGATGGGACTGCGTATCAAGGAAGGTGAAAATCGTAACCAGGTGATCAAACAGGCATCCCATTATGAGTTTGTAGCCAGTGCCAAAGCAGTAAAGATGGGACACGAGATCAATCCTGAATTTAAGATTGGTATGATGATGATGTATCCAACCTTCTATGGAGAAACCTGTAAGCCGGAAGATCAGCTTTGTGCCATGGAACAGATTGATAAGCAATATTATTTCTCAGATGTTCAATGCCGTGGTTATTATTCAAATAAGGCAAAGGCTTCATGGAAAAAAGAAGGAGTCGTACTTGATATAACGGATGAAGATGTAAAAGCATTAAAAGAAGGAACTGTCGATTATATCGCTTTCTCTTATTATAACTCGAACGTAGCATCTTCAAGAGATGATGTCGAGTGTACCGATGGCAACATGGTAAATGCTGTTAAGAATCCTTATCTGAAAGCCAGTGACTGGGGATGGCAGATTGATCCGATCGGTCTGAGAATTGCCCTTAACAATTTATATGATCGTTATCAAAAACCGGTATTTATCGTTGAAAATGGATTAGGTGCCAAGGATATCGTCAAGGAAGACGGAAGCATTGATGATGATTACCGCATCGATTATTTAAAAGCACATATCCAGGCCATGAAAGAAGCTGTTGAAGAAGATGGGGTCGATTTGATGGGTTATACTCCATGGGGACCAATCGATCTTGTCAGCTGTGGTACCGGTGAAATGCAGAAGCGTTATGGTTTCATTTATGTAGATCGTGATGATTTAGGCAGAGGAACGTTGAAAAGAAGCAAGAAGAAAAGCTTTGAATGGTATAAGAAAGTGATTGCCAGCAATGGTGAAGAATTATAATAGATGATATTAAAACAGATGGCGGATATTGATATCAGCCATCTATTGTTTTATCGTTTATTCCTGATGCCCAGGCTTATAATTATATTTTTTGTATGCCCAGAAATGAAGCTTTGCCATTCTTTGGGCAAGATCTGTTGGGTATTCAATGACTGCATTGCTTCCAAAGCGTGCAAAATAATTGATCAGCTGGTTATAGGAACAGTCAAAATAATAATCATTTCCTTCGATTTTAGTAGGGAGAGGGCGATGAACATAAAAGCGTTCAAACATTCTTTTTCCATAAGGTTCATTGAGATGTACCTTGATAGGCTGGTCATTAGAATGATAAATGAATTGGACACCATTACGTAAAGCTCTGGTATAGACATTTATTTCTTCTTCATGAAACGCATATTTTTGTTCATGGATACTAAGACGTTCGATCTTAGAAAGCCGGAAGGTTGAAGGCTGCTGTGTCGGAACATCATTATAGCTGAGGATGGTAGCCAGTACATAGTTATGCAATTCCTCAAATGAAGCGGCAATCTTATAAGGAGCTGCCATATATTTATCATTTCCCTGATTCATGGTGAAGATGATCGTTTGTTTACTTTCAATAGCTTTCTGAATGATGTCATTGATATCTTTGAAAAGAATCAGTTCTCTTTTATCTTGCGGTAAAGATGCATAAGAGGCAAACATGGAAGCATAATAAGAAGATAGGCTATGATTCTGTAATAAGACTCTTTCAATATACTCAACAGCAGTTTCAGAGTTTTTTGTTGGTTTGAAGGATATAGAAGCAGATGCTTTTTTTGATCCTTGATTATTTTTAATAGTTTGAAGCTCATGAGTAATTTCTTCTGAAAGACGATTTCTTTCTTCAACAGAAAGAGAGGAATGGCTGAGGATATTCTGAATCGAAGCATATAAATATTTTTGTTTATTCTGGTGTTCTTCATAGTAATTAACAATCAACGTATTGATGAAATTATTGATATTCACATCACCGTTTGATTTTAAAAATCCGAAATTTGAAGCATCCTTTAATAATGTTTCTTTTAATTCATTTGTAAGATATATTTTTATTTTTTCGCTCATAGTAATAATATACCTAAAAAGGGGTTATATTTCAATATAAAATAATAAATAAGTGCTTTAAATATAATAAAAAAAGGGGTCATTAATAAAAAGAATCTGACCATTTTATTTTTATTGAAATTTAATTATAATAATCATGCAGGAGGAAATCCTGCTGGTCTTTGACAAATGTATCATTGAACCTTATGAAAGATAGGAGGGACACTCCTATAAGGATCAGGCTTGAATCGATGAGTTTAAGGGGAGGCTCTTAAAGGGTATCGTTGAGGCATCAGTAATGCTGTCTTTGAATGAGTGATAACACTCAAAAACAAGTCTGAAGTGGGGTTCGGTTATTATCGTAATGTAGATCATCCAGACGGGGTCATCGCCGACAGTACAGTGTACGTGTAGGGTAGTAATGTCAATGGGGTGGTAGCCAGTGACTAGCTATAGATACCAAATAAGCCCTTTGCAGTTGATGAACAGTAATGTTCTATAAGTCAGGGTGATCGTACAAGTAGGGGAAAGCTGCACAAAGGTTATATCAGCATATGGAAATCCTATGTCCCTGAACGTTGGTCCCAGGAGGACTCAGAGCTTTGAAGCTAACGCTTAGCTGTGATCGCGTAAGTGTCGCTCACTTGCAAGGAATCACAGTTCTCTTGACAGAATAACGCCCTTAACCGAATGCTTAGTGTGAGGAACACCAATGATACATTTGTCAAAGATCAAGGATCATTCATTTGCTCACGTAGATGATTTACATGAGCATTTTGATATTTTATCGTATATAATAGAGATGCCAAAAGGAGAAGATGTTATGAGTGAAAAAGAAAAGATGATACGTGGTGAAATCTATAATGCGGCTGATCCCCAATTAGTTCTTGAACGTTTTAAGGCTAATCGCATTTGTAGTAGTTATAATAAAAAAGCCTTGAACGAAATCAACATGCGATCAAGACGGATGAGAAAGCTATTGCATACAGAAGGTAATTTTTGGATCAAACCACCTTTTTTCTGTGATTATGGCTATAACATTTATTTAGGAAAAAATGTAATGATGAATTATGGCTGTGTACTGTTAGATGTATGTCCGATCAAAATAGGTGAACATACGCTGATCGGTCCCGGTACGCATATTTATACCGCAGCACATGCTTTAGATGCGAAAGAAAGGGAACAGGATGTAGAGTTTGGAAAACCGGTGACGATTGGCAGAAATGTCTGGATCGGCGGACATTGTACGATCCTTCCGGGTATCACAATTGGTGATAATACGATTATCGGTGCCGGAAGTGTCGTCACCAAAAATATACCGGCTAATGTGATAGCTGCGGGCAATCCATGCAGGATCATAAGAGAGAATAAATAATTATTGGTGATCCAGATAATGGATCAGAAATCTTTTAGCTAATGAGTTTTCTTTGATATATTGACGTGCTTCTTCAAAAGAAAACCACTTTGCTTCATCCACTTCATTGGTTAATGAAAAGTCCTCGCTGTCACTGGCACATGAAAAATTAAACATACAAGTATTTGTCGGTTCAAAATATTCGCTGGAATTAAAGGTTAATTCATCCACATGCAAATGTACTTCTTCAAAAACTTCACGTTTGACAGCTTCAAGTGCATTTTCGCCTTTATTGATATAGCCGGCGACTAATATATAAGATGGTTTGCCATACTGCTTGATGAGCAGTATTTTATTTTTATCAGGATTTAAGATGATCATGCTTACAGCACTTGAAAAAATAGGAAAACGATATTCATGACATTTTTCACAATAAGGAATCATTCCTTCATTTTCAAGTTCTTTATAAATCAGCTTTGTACCACATTCAACACAATATTTCATGAGTGTATTTTATCACTATCATCTTAAAAGTAAAAGTGGTATATTATTCAAA
>NZ_JBVAYM010000045.1:0-4436 GCF_055420025.1 Traorella sp. mt218 | reverse complement strand
GTGATTGTATGAAAAAGATAGTGTACTATTATTTTCTTTTGCTTATTGTCGTTACGATCTTAGATATGATCAATGATAATATTGATCTTTTTATGAACCTTTTTATTGCTTTGTTCATTCTTTTTATCGTAATGATCATCATAAGTTATATCGAAAAGAAAAGACATCCCGATGAATACAATCAACGCCTTAAAAACAGAGAGATGGAAAAAGCATTGTTATTGCTTGTGAAAAGCAAAGAAATTCTCAAGGTCAATGACTCTATCATACTTCAAGGCAGTGGTCAAAATTTAAAGAATGTGAACATTCTTTATAAAGATAAAGATTTATGCTCACTTGCTGTATATAAAAAAGATTATCCTCAACAATATCAGATGCTTTTAGAAAAAGTATATCAGATATTCAACGCTTCCTCTTTTCAGGATGGAAATCAGCCTTTAGAGAAAAAAGAGGATGCCAAAGCCTTGTTGTTCAGTGATGAGATTTCAGAAATCGACCGTTTCAATGACGATATTCCCGATGAAACCGTTTCTAATGTTCTTGATGAATGCAGCACACATCTAAAAAAGCTTCAACAGCTGCTTGCAGATTATCCTCAAGAAAACGATAAGATCAAAAAGCTTCACCAGCATTATCTGCCTCTCCTCATGGATATCCTTGAACAATACTGCAAGATTTCCCAGGTAAGCGGAGAAAGTGAAGAAGCAAAAGAAAAACTGACAAAAACGATCGATCTGGTGAATACCGCCATTCAAAATATTACCTTCAGCTTATCTGAAAAGGATGAGCTGGATATGAATGTGAATATGAATGTTTTAGAAGATTTATTAAAGAAAGACGGATTGATCGATGACCGTTTGACTTCTTCCATGGAAGAGCTATACAAGAAAATAAAATAAGGGGGAGCTTATGAAATACAAAATTCCTATTATCATTATCATGTGGGTCATATATGGTACGCTCAATGATTATCTGACATTTTTAGATTATGATCTGATTTCCCTGATTCCTGTCATAATCACCATATGTCTGATTTTTGATTTTTATCCAAAATCTCTGCGTTTCAATAAATATCGCAAATTAGAAAAAAGTGTCCTTAAAAAATTAGATACCAAAAACCCTTTTGATGTCAATGATCATATTCAACTTGTGAAAAACGGGGAAGAATTTTCAGATATCGAGGTATATTATAATAGTGAACGAATATGTGCCTTATATGAATTTAAGGAAAAATATCCTGATAAATACAAAGCTCTCTTAACCAGTATCCTTGATACCCAAATCAAGATGCCTGAAAAAGAAAAGCCCCGGGAAAAAAAGACTCTTCCGTTTGAAGGTACGATCGAAGCTATTGATTCCTATAATATCGACATTACGGATGAAGAGCTTTCACTGGGACTTTATAACTGTACCAACCAGCTGAAATATCTTCAAAAACTGTTGATCGAATATCCTTTGCAGAATGAAAAGATCCATAAGCTTGATGAGTATTATTTACCTATCCTTTTGGATATCCTTCACAATTATTGTAAAGTGAGCAAGACAGATGAAGCTGTTGCTTTGAAGAAGAAATTAAATCAGACATTGGTCTTAGTCAATGAAGCTATCAAAAATATTACCCGTTCATTATTTGATGAAGAAAAATTAAATTTAAATGTTGATATGAGCGTATTAGAGAATTTATTGAAAAAAGACGGACTGGTTGTTGATGAGATGAACAAGGATCAGTTAAAGGCATTTATGGAGGAATAGTATGAACAGGAATAACAATAAAGATCTTTTTGACACGATCGATGATTATTTTTCACAGATCAATGGTGAAGAAATCGCACAGAAGGTATCCAGCAGCGTGGATAAGCTTTCTAAAAATATCTCTGATACGATCGAAGATTCTTTGAAAAATAACGGCTACAACAATTTTTCCGAGTTCGTGGAAGGTGAATTTCGTGATAAAAAAGGCAGTAAACCACATTTTTCTAAATTTTTAAAAGAATATTCCTCTCGTCTTGAATATGTCAAGGAAGCCATTTCCAATGTGGAATATGAAATCAAGTATAGAGGTTATTTTAAAGAAGGACATCAGGAAGCATTACATGATATCCAATTACTTTTAGATAACTATACCGATAATCTGGATGACTTAGGAAAACGTATAAAAGCACAGATCAAGGAAATCAGACTACGCAGCTCCCATTATAAAAAAGCTTATGTCAACGGCTATATCAATGGCTGTGAATATGTACAAAAAGCCATACGACGCAGCAAACGCTTTATGATGGATAAAATTCTTGCGGAAATCATTTGATTATTAAATAAAGGTTTGACAAAACAGTCAAACCTTTATTACATTATATCCTCATGTTCATTTTCTTTCGATCACGATCTGATCCAGATAAGCACGTACTTCCTCATAGCTCTTAGGATGAGCATTGGAGCGCTGAGAGGCCGCCGCATAGCTGGCTCCTGCCAGACGCAATACTTCCTCATCACGCAGGCCATTTTCAAGTCCTACGACAAAACCGGCCACAAAAGCATCACCAACACCTACCTTTGATTTGATTTCCAAATTCATCGGAGTACAATGAAGCATCTTGCTTTTCGTAATCAAATAAACTCCCTGATGGTCATGCGAAACACAGAGCATTTCACAATGTTGACGTATAAACTCTCTTCCCATGGAAGCAATTTCTTCTTCGCTCAAGCGAGCATCAATATGATTGATCTTCGCCAGATCCGTACTTGTGATCTTTACGATATCAGGATGTGCCTCCAGGGAAGGCATCAGATATTTCATGCTTGTATCCAGAAATACCAGCGATTCATTTTCCTTTGCAATTTCAATGATCCTCTTATATGTATCCATTCCACAGCCCTTCGGCATCGAACCGCTGATAACAAGGATACATCTTTCATCAAGATGACTTCTGAAAAAATCCAGCAGAGCCTCCAGCTCATCATTCAAAACAAAAGGACCTTCTTCATTAAATTCACTGACACCATTTTCATCAAATACTTTTAAATTTGTCCGTGTGTTTCCAAGTATTTCGATCATATTATGATCGATATCCTCTCTTCTCAGCAGCATCTCGATAAAAGTACCAGCAGAACCGCCCAAAAAGCCGACAGCTACCGATTTATGATTCAAAGCCTTGATATCTCTTGATACATTGATTCCTTTGCCACCCGCATCACTTTCAATATGCGTCAAACGATTCAGCTGATTCAGCTGAATTTTATCAACATATCCCATTTTATCAAGTGCAGGATTTAAAGTACATGTATAGATCATAGGCTCTTCCCCTCTCCTAATTTCTTTTATTTTAGCACGTTCCATTGTACGTTTTCAACTCTTTCTAGAAATATGAGGGATTCCTTCGTATTTTATTTTCATCCAAGAAAATGATTTTGTAACCAAAATCATATGCAAATAAGTAACTCCCTATCTGCATACCCACCTACCTTTCTAGCGGCGTGGTTCCACTGACACCTTCCCATCTCCTTCTTTTGCTTCTCTCTGTAGCGCAAGGCTTTGGCGAAATGTTCCATTGTCAGCTTATGATTTAATCTTTCACAGGATTCCATCCCTTCCCCACGCTCCCATCTTCCAGTGAATCGCATGACTGCCGGGTCCTGCTTTTTTTCTATCTGAACAGGCTTAAATACGGAGTCCTCTGACATCCCTCCAATGTCGCTTTCCCCAGATCCCTGATCACTTCTTTCCATTCCCTGTATTCATGATATTCCTTCGGTATCCTTTCCCGATATCCTTCTCCCCTCCTTGCAATCACATACGCCGCACTGTGGTGAATGCTTAACCCTAACCGCTTCGCATATTTCAGCTTCCCGATCTGCGATGTATCCCTTGGATCTACCTTCCTTAAATATACTCCTTTTTTCCTGCATTTCCTTTCAATCTTCTCCTCCAGCTCCTTATATGCAAATGCCCCCAGCATCCGGTTATACTTTCTGTTCCCATACAGGCTCTCTTCTTTCTTCCTCTCAAAATCGAGCAATTCCATGACCAGATTCTTTTTCCTGCCCACACATTCCTCTACGATCCGTTTTACAGCCACATACCGTTCATATTCCCTCTGATTCCTTGCTCCTCTTTCTTTCACTGGTATCCGCCATGCCTTTACCAGATTCCCTTTCCTGTCGATCTCTGCAAGCGCTATGTGATCCCTGTTGATATCCATTCCGATACTTCCCCTATCAGATGGAGTTACCGGCTCATCCGGATATTCGGCAATGGCCCTGATGATAAAATATTCTCCATGATCATACAGCTCATACGCAATCGCCTTCCCGGGCGTATTGTGCTTCATCCTTACCGCTCTTTCTATATGCTCCCTATGCTTATGAAATACAACCGGCAGCTTCACTTCCTGTTCGATTCCCCGGTAGACAAGAACTCCTTCATCGATGTGATATTTGAA
>NZ_JBVAYM010000044.1:0-4526 GCF_055420025.1 Traorella sp. mt218 | reverse complement strand
GATTCCTAAAAACTTATGTTTTAGGAATCTTATTTTTTTTAATGTACTTGCAAGCAATAGAAACTGTTATATCTTTGTGCTATGATATGGATGTTTGTTTTTTTATGTATAGGAGATGTTTTGATGAAAGAAATCATTAAATTTGAATGCCTCTATAAATTATTTTGTACGGCATTGGTTCTTCCCCTGCTTTCTTTACTAACAGGGTGGTTCATGAAATATGTCATACAAGATTCAATTGTCTATAACTTTGACATATTTTTCCGCTTGCTTACGATTCCCGGTATGATCTTTATCCTCATCTATGCTTTTATTTTCTTGAGCCTAGTCTATCTGGAATATGTATCTATTTATAAAATGGCCTATCTCTGTCAGCATCATCAGCCTTTCAATTGGAGATCCATCTTTTATTCCGGCTTTTATGAATTAAAAGCATTTAAGACACCTTCAGTTCTTTTCATTTTTATTTATTTTATCCTCTTAAATCCCTTGTGGCATCTCGGCTTTGTTTCTTCAATGATCCCAAGAGTATCAATTCCTAATTTTATTACCAATGAAATTTTAAAAATGAATATGGGTTCTGTATTGGCATTAAGTTTATATCTGATTTTGTTCATTTTATATGCGTTTTTGATCTTTGTTCCTTTTTACATGATTTATTCACAGACATCATTTCTTAAATCATGCATGCTTTCTATCAGGACCATGCTTCATCAAAGAAAGATATGGTTCATCCTTATCGGTATTTTTATAGTTTATTACTTATTAGAAAATTATATTTTTCCTCATTATTTTTTAAATGTATCTGATTTTAACTTTTATTTTTTTAAGATACTTTGTACTTTCTTCTACATTTCGTATGCGTACATTCTTGTTTATCGGTTTTTCTGTCTTATGGACAGTGGTGGAAATTGGCTTTATTTTCTTTCAAATCAGATCTATCAAAGATGTCGATGTCAATTGTACCTTTGAACAGACTTATAAATCTCATAAGATAGATGTGAAAACACGTATCAAACGTCATAAGCTTGCTGCTTCGATCATAAGTTGTTGTTCTTTAGGTGCCTTCATTCTCTTTTATTTCAATCAGGAGCCTTTATTACACCTGCCTTATGCCATTGGTCATCGCGGTGATATCTCTCAAGTAGAAAACAGCTTGGAGGGCATTTTAGCCGCTGATGCGAATGGGGCTGATTTTGCGGAAATCGACATTCAAATGACAAAAGATAAGATATTGGTCTTATGTCATGATACGAATTTAAAACGACTTACAGGAAAAGATATCAATCTTCAGGACTGTACATTAGAAGAATTAAAAGAATTAACAATTCAAGATCATTATGGCCACCAAGCAAAAATACCTACCTTAGAAGAAGCAATTCAAACCGCTAAAAATGCACCCAATCAGATTGGTCTTTTGATTGAATTCAAACCGTTAGAGGGTGATCGTGAAGAAACGATACGTCAAACGATCGAGCTTATTGAAAGATATGATTTTGCTGATAAAGCAATGTTTATGTCGATGGATGTCCAAAGTGTCGAAATGCTGGCAAAAGAAAGAGATGACTGGTGGATCGGATATTGTGCATTCGGTAATTTCGGACGTATTCAAATTCGTCTGAACGATCCTTTCATCCCTGATTTCATCGCCATTGAAGAAAGTGCCATCAACACCCAGTTATTAGAAGATGCCCGTAATAATGTCCTTCCTGTCTATGTATGGACGGTTGATGATATAGATGCTATCCAGGATTATCTGAATATGGGGATCAGCGGTATCATAGGAGATGCCAGTGATCAGGTAGCTTATGGCGTCCATCAATTCAAAGCACAGGTGAATACAGATGATGAGCACTATAAAACAACTTGTTTTGGATTTCCTCAGCTTACAAAAGATGAATATGATTATGTGCAATGTGAAAGATGATTGCTATATCAGATCATAAAATTTTACATTTGGCTGTTCCTTTTCATGTTCACCGATCATTTTCTCCATCCAGATCATATCATACCAATGTCCGAATTTATAACCGCATTGATGAAAAGTACCTGCCTTCTTAAATCCCAGATGAGCATGAAATTGAGCACTGTTTTTAGTCAAATATTCATCATCAACATTTGGATATCCGATACAGGCATAAAGATTCAGGATTCCCATATCATACAACCGTTGTTCAAGCTCTTCATATAATTTTCTTCCCAGGCCGCATTTTTGAGCTGAAAATGCAAGATAAATCGTTGTTTCGCATGACCAGTCATATGCATCTCTTGCTTTAAATGGTCCGGCATATGCATATCCTTGAATCTTCCCATCTCTTTCAACAACTATATAAGGATAACGCTGCATGATATTTTTCATGCGCTGTTGAAATCGGGCAAGTGATGGAACGGCATATTCAAAAGTAATAGCAGTATGTTCCACATAATAAGCATATATATCTAATATCTCTTTCGCATCTTCAAGCTTTGCAGTTCTGATGATCGTATCTTTCATAACCTTCTCCTTTCTTCTAAAAAGAGGCCCAGTCCTATTGACTGTCAGCCTCTGTTTATTTAAACCAATGAGCTCTTCCTTCTTTAATTTGTCTTTCTTTAGGCGCTTTATTTGCATGACCTACCGCAAGTGCTCCAACAATGATCTTACCTTTAAGTGAAAGCTTGTCAAATAAAGGCTCAAACTTCGGATCATCTGTTACATCTTTCAACTGATTGATCCAACAGCTTCCAAGACCCAGTGCATGTGCGGCTAAATACATCTGCGCCATGGCACAACTGCCATCATAAGCCTCATATTTATTATCCGGATCACTATAAACGACAATAAGTGCCGGTGCATGATAAAAGAAATCTCTTCCCATAAGCTTTTCCAGCTGTGCCAAGACTTCTTCATCCGTAATAACCAAAGCTGGATGCCCTGTGTATTCATTCCGCTAGGAGCTAATAATCCGCATTCAACGATTTCTTTTAGATCCTCTTCCTTTACTTTTTCTTCTGTATAGCTGCGACAGCTTCTTCTGCTTTTGATCATCTCAATCATAAATTCTTCACCTTCTTCACAAAACGATAAGCATCTCTGCACATATCCTCCAAATTTCTGACAGCTTCCCAGCCGAGTTCTTCTTTTGCCTTTGTCGCATCGGCATAGCAGGCCGCAATATCTCCCGGACGGCGCTCTGTAATCTGATATGGCACTTCTACATGGTTCACATCTGCAAATGTATGAATCAGCTCCAATACACTGGTACCCTTTCCTGTTCCGAGATTATAAATGAGCACTCCTGTTTCATCTTTGATTTTCTCGATAGCCTTGATATGTCCCAAAGCCAGATCCACCACATGAATATAATCCCGGACACCTGTTCCGTCTTTCGTATCATAATCATTTCCGAATACATTCACCTGCGGCAATTCCTTGATCGCGACCTTCATGATATAAGGCATCAGATTATTAGGAATATCATTTGGATTTTCCCCGATCAGTCCTGATTCATGAGCACCAATAGGGTTAAAATATCTTAAAAGAACAACGCCCAATTCTTTATCAGCATAAGCCAGATCTTCTAAAATACGTTCAATGAATAATTTGGTCGTTCCATAAGGATTTGTGGTTGACAGCGGAAAATCCTCTTTGATCGGTAGACTTGCCGGATCTCCGTAAACCGTTGCACTTGATGAAAAGACGATCTTATGACAACCAAACTCTTTCATCACTTTCATAAGGATCATCGTACTGTCCAGATTGTTTTGATAATACATCAAAGGCTTTGCGACACTTTCACCCACTGCCTTATAGCCCGCAAAATGAATGACAGCATCAATCTTATTTTCACGAAAGATCCTTCTCATCGCTGTTTCATCACAGCAATCTTCTTCATAAAATATGAAATCCTTATTTGTAATCTCTTTTATCTTTTCCAATACATCCTTCTGTGAATTATAAAAGTTATCTACGATGACAACCTCATAATCCTGGTTCAATAGTTCTACCACGGTATGCGAACCAATAAAACCGCAGCCTCCGGTCACTAATATTTTCATAAATTCCCTCACTTTATATTTTCATTTTAACACTTGCCTACTTTTCATTCAATATAAATCGTTTTGCTTTACTTTGTCCATAAATCAGTTATGATGTAAATATGAAATATCTCCAAAAAACATATCACATCCTCTATCCATTCGAATCTGAAACAAGATTCCGCAATCAGACTCCATTCATCCATATTCAAGCAGACCATCAGACATATCTTGTCCTTGCCGGACAAAAGATCAGCCTGCTTCCCATGAACACGAAGCCTCTGCGTCCCCTTACCATTTTCTGCGACTGGCAAAAGCCTGATGAAGCACAGCAGACAGCTTTTAATCAAGCCATCAAGAAAATAAAAGGTATAGATTTTAAACCTCTTTGTATTTATGAAAACCAATATCTATGCATAGGCTTTAGAAACCAGCAACCTGTATCTTTAGTCACTCTTGCCATTGCATTAAATACGAAAGGTTACTACGAAATCAAAAAAATCAACGAT
>NZ_JBVAYM010000043.1:0-4780 GCF_055420025.1 Traorella sp. mt218 | reverse complement strand
TTATCAATCTTTTTCAGCATTTTTAAGGTCGGTGCTACCTGCCGTTGTACCCACCGCAATGTGCGGTCTAAGGTGTAAGGCTCTGGTTTTGTCGTCAGCTTCAAGCTCTGTCTGTTATCGCCGATAAACCAAGCCCAGCGGTCATTGAGCTTCCAGTCATTTTTTCGCTTGTCGGGTTCTTCATCAACAAACCGCACATACTGATTGATGATAGAAAAAGCGGTCTGTTCTGCGTCATAATAGGTCAGTAAATCTCGTACCGCATAATAGGCTCGTTCATTGCGAAGCCGTATTTCAAAACGGTTGATAATGTCGGCTTCTTCCAGAGGTGTCCCTAACTTGACGTACTGCTCATAGTCCTTTTCATAGATACAGAAATACACATCTGATTTCAGCGACCCAAGATAAAGGGTACGCCCCATATATTCTCTGTCGTCCTCTCTGTGCTTGATAAGCTCGCCCGACTGGTAAAACTTATAGCTTCTGGACTTTCCGATATATTCCCGTTTCCTGCATTTTTCCGCAAGCTCTGGAATATCCAAAATGCCCGTATGGTCGTTGATAGCAAGGTCGATACGCTTCATCACGCCACCGTCTATAAGTGCGTCCATAAGAAAGTCATACCAGCTTCTTTGCTGTGCCAGCAGGTAACTTTCAAACTGCCTGCAACCACGCCCCTTTAACTCTAAAAGGACACCTTTTTCTTCGTCAGCCGACGTATAGATAAAGATGTCCCCTAAAGAGTAATGCTCCGTATAACTGTAACGCCCGTAATTTTCATGGAGCATATAGTTGATATTCAGTTTTAATATATCTTTGATGATGTGCTGTATATCCAGCGTGGGAAAACGAATTTTCACATAATCAAACAGCATGGTAAGCGGTGCTTCTGGATTGAACTTTGCCAGTTCTTTATGCAGAGTATTCAGAAGTTCCTTTGACGGCTTCATTTTTCCGCTTTCTATCTTGTTGAGATATTCTCTTGTGATACCAGACGCCACCGCCAGCCTGCCTTGTGAGATACCGTAAGCAATCCGTTTTTCCCGTAATTCTTTTATCCATTGTTCTTCATTCAGAACCATACCCCCAATCTGTCAAGTGTGAAGTTTTTTAAGGCGACTTCACAGCCGATTTTTGCTAGGAAACCATGCGATAAGCCTTATGTTTCCTGTGTTTTTCGTCTATTGTCTATTTGCAAACGTACCCCTCTGTTAGATACCGAGGGGTTTTACCTGCTGGCGTGGCTAACGCCACACCAGCAACGGCTAGTCCGTGCCGTCGCCTTTCGCTTCGCACGTCGCCGTCCCGTCCTGCCTTGCTTGTGCAAGAGAGCCGATAGTCTGCAAAAAATCATGTCCTTTCGGGACTAAAGGCGTGTAAAACTCACTGATAACGCTTGTTCCCACATCACAATATCCACGCCCCTTGATACGCTTCTGAAAAAACTGCTTTTTCACATCTGAACCAAACAGCATACCGTAACCTAATTCGCTGATACGCCCAAGTCCCACACGGAAATTGAAGTTATCTCTGATACCGTCCGAGAAATACTTTGCGTCTGGACGCTGGCAGGCAACGATAAGGAAATAACCTGCTTGTCGCCCTAACATAACGATTTTCTTTAGCTGGCTAAGTAAGCTCACGCTTTCTTTCGTCCCCAGCATTTCAAAAAACGCCACATATTCATCAAAGATAAGAAAGCAGGGTGGCAGTCCCAGATAGGCGTAGTTTTCGCCTGTCTTATAGTTCGGGTGTCGCTTCATTTCCTCGCTTCGCTGTACCATGCCCTCATAAAAGGCATTGACGCAGTCTATCATTTCTTCTTTGGTATGGTAGACGTTTGGCATGACCGTTCCTAAGTCCGCAAGGTCGCTATTCTTCGGGTCTAATATGTAAAGGACAGCGTTGGTATGCAGTAAGGCTTCAATGAGCGTCAGCAGAAAATAAGTTTTACCGCCACCAGTTCCACCAGCAATCAGAGCGTGGGGGAGTGCGTCATATTCCCAGACAAGATTTTTCATCAATCTAAGACAGCCTTTTTCTGCACGTACTTCATCAATGGTAATGCGATTTGCTATCATATCATAAAGCAGGGTATATTCGATATAGCCGTCATGCAGGGTCTTGTCGGTCAGCTCACAATACAAGCCACTTTCCAATTTATCCTCTAACCGTAAAAGCTGGTCTTGATATTTCCCCAGCGTGATTTCACAGCGGATATGAAGCAGTCCCTTTTCCATTTGATAGTAAATCTTTGGAAACCAGACGATTTTTTCTCTTGATCTGCTTTGCAGGTCAGTAAAAAAACCGCTGTCTTGTACGGTATCGGCTTCATACCACTTATTTTCCAGTATCATTCTTGCCAGCTTTTGACGGTGCAGGAGCTTCTTGAAACTATCGTAACAGAAGCGGTAATACAGAAAAGCGACCAATGCACAAACACCAGTCGCTATCAGTATGGTTATGAAGTTGTAAGGGGAGAGCGTCAAGCCGTTCTCTAACAAGCTGAAATGCTCCCAATCGGTACGCATGAGCTGTTTCGTATTCAGTAGCAAAAGAACCGCTACGAATACAAACAGAAGCGTCCCTATGGAAAAGTGATAGACAAGTTGCTTGTCGCTGGCTCTGATACGGTGTCCTTTGTTACAAATCTTACGCATAAATCAATCACTCCTTTCTGGATATGAAAAAGCAGTCAATCCTAAGACTAACTGCTTTAAACTGTCTTTATTCAAAAATAAATATATCTTCTATCGGAGCTTTTACAGCTCTTGAAATATCTATTGCCAATTTAAGTGACGGATTATATTGTGCTTTTTCTAATCTCATAATAGTTTCACGACGAACACCTACAATGTCAGCGAGTTGTTCTTGTGTTAATTCTTGTGCTACACGATATTTTTTTAAATTACATACAAACTTTGCTTCCATAATTTATTCCCTTTTTTCATAACGATATAATAAATAGTTGCTAAGAAAAAGAACAAGAGCATAGATAAGTGAAACAGAAATCAGCATAAATATTGCACACCACTCAACATTACGGGAAAACATACCTATTGCCATAAGCCAGATAACTACAAATAATAGTTTAAAACCTATCTTGTAGGCTTCTAATTGTGCCTTACGTTTATTTTCTTGAAAAAGCTCATCTTCTAAGATATGAGAAAGTTTACCTTCAAAGAAAAAACTGAAAAAACCAAAAAATATGAAAAAAGCAAAAGGAAATATTTCTCCAAATTTATAGTATGTCCAAAATCCGCCAAACCCCAGAAAACCAAACATTCCACAAAATCCCCAGTAAGGAGAAATTGTTCTTGAATATCGTTTTTCCCTGCTGTTTTTTGAAAAGACATTTTTAAAGCAGATAATTACTATATAGATAGCATATAGTGCTATTAAAGCTCCAATTACTAACATAGGAATATCCTTGTAAGAAAATACATATTCCGACATATCCATATTTTTGACCCAGCGTCCATTATTGTATAATAGGGAGTAGATTGTACCAACAATAAGCAATAAAGCACACCCTACCCCCATAAAAATAATTTTTTTAATTTGTTTCTTTGACATATTTATCTCTCCTTTCAAATGAGATGTTTTTGTATCTTTATGAGATAAATATATCACTCCGCATTGTTTGTGTCAATCAAAATTGGTCAATCAAAATTAAGACAAATACATCACTTTTATTTCTTCGGCTGTCCCTGCGTTGTAGGGTTCTGTGGACTGCCTGCGTTCTGGTTGCCTTTATTCTTCAATACAATATCCTCTGCCTTTACATACCAGTCCACATCTGCACCCGTATAAGTCTTTCTTGATACCGTATCGGCTACGGGATTGACAAGCTCCACAACTGCATTGTACGGAAATTCCCTTAACGGTACTTCTGGCGGTACGGACACGGGGATAATTCCACCATGCAGACTGCACTTCAAATCATAGATACGCTTTTTAAGCTGGGTACTCGGTGTCCCGTCCTCATTCTGTAAGAACACATCACGCACCGCTGTAAATTTTAATTCTCCAAATGTTTTCTCTTTGTCAATAACAAACCCGTTTGATAATCTCATAAATTCTTCACTCCTTTACTTTTCTTCAACTGCTACAATATCATCAGCAACTAACACATAATCGGTATGTCCCATATCCCCGATTGCGTAACCTCTGCCGTATAACTTCGGATTGACAAGTTTTACTTTCTGTTCATACTTGAACTTCTTTTCGCCAGCCTGCACGGGAATTTCCACCACAACATTTTCGCCTTTTTGTACGTCAGAATAAAGGTTATAGCTTCGTCTGGCTAAGACCCTGCGGTTATTTTTATCTCTTTCAAAGACTGGCTCACTTTCGCCTGCAAATTCAAGAGTTCCAAAAGACTGTGCCATATCTGGCACGACATATTTCATTTCCATATTGTTTTACCTCGTTTCTTTCTATTTTTGATAAATTGATTGTGATTTCTTATTCTGGCGGTTTGGGAAGTACCAGCAATCCCACCGATAGTAAAGGGTAAAATCAATGCTTACGCACCCTTGACTATCCGTGTTCTTGCAGGTAAGTAGCAGACAAGCCAGAATAAGCGGAAGTCTGCCGTTTGACAGCTTCGGCGGAGAGCGTGATTTTTCTTTCCTCATACCGTTACCGCCTTATGATTTCTTCATTTTACGGCGTTTGTAGAAGAAGATACCTGCCAGCCCAGCACCAGAAGTTAAAAGAAGTGCAAGCAGTCCGTAAAGGTTTGTGTTATCGCCCGTTTTGGGACTGTCGCTAGGTC
>NZ_JBVAYM010000042.1:0-4984 GCF_055420025.1 Traorella sp. mt218 | reverse complement strand
ATAAAAAAAGACTCACAAGGAGTGAGTCGGTGATCTGGCAGCGAGCTATCTTCACAGGGGCAGGCCCGGCTATTGTCACCGCGCGAGTGCTTAACTTCTGTGTTCGGGATGGGTACAGGTGTTTCCACTCGGCCATCGCCACCAGAGCTCTGAGGTCGTTCCCTCAAAACCGAATAACAGTCGACTTTCCATTCTCTTCCTTTGTGATTAAGTCCTCGACCGATTAGTATCAGTCAACTCCACATATCGCTATGCTTCCATCTCTGACCTATCTACCTGATCGTCTTTCAGGGGTCTTACTACTTGCGTATGGGAAATCTCATCTTGGAGGCGGTTTCGTGCTTAGATGCCTTCAGCGCTTATCCGTTCCCTTCTTAGCTACCCAGCTGTGCATCTGGCGATACAACTGGTGCACCAGCGGAAGGTCCATCCCGGTCCTCTCGTACTAAGGACAGCTCTCCTCAAATTTCCTGCGCCCACAACAGATAGGGACCGAACTGTCTCACGACGTTCTGAACCCAGCTCGCGTACCGCTTTAATGGGCGGACAGCCCAACCCTTGGAACCGAATTCAGCTCCAGGATGCGATGAGCCGACATCGAGGTGCCAAACCTCGCCGTCGATGTGAACTCTTGGGCGAGATCAGCCTGTTATCCCCAGGGTAGCTTTTATCCGTTGAGCGACGGCCCTTCCATTCGGCACCGCCGGATCACTAATCCCGACTTTCGTCCCTGCTCGACTTGTCTGTCTCGCAGTCAAGCACCCTTCTGCATTTGCGCTCGACGATTGATTTCCAACCAATCTGAGGGTACCTTTGGGCGCCTCCGTTACTCTTTGGGAGGCGACCGCCCCAGTCAAACTGCCCACCTGACACTCTCCCCCTGCCGGTTCACGGCAGTAGGTTAGAACTCCGATCACACAAGAGTGGTATCCCAACAGCGACTCCTCCTCCACTGGCGTAAAGGTCTCTCAGTCTCCCACCTATCCTGTACATATGTGATCAAAGCTCAATATCAAGCTACAGTAAAGCTCCATGGGGTCTTTCCGTCTAGTTGCGGGTACCCGGCATCTTCACCGGGACTAAGATTTCACCGAGTCTGCTGCCGAGACAGCGCCCAAATCGTTACTCCTTTCGTGCGGGTCAGAACTTACCTGACAAGGAATTTCGCTACCTTAGGACCGTTATAGTTACGGCCGCCGTTCACCGGGGCTTCAATTCAGTGCTTCGCTTTCGCTGACACATCCTCTTAACCTTCCGGCACCGGGCAGGAGTCACCCCCTATACTTCGTCTTGCGACTTTGCAGAGAGCTGTGTTTTAGTTAAACAGTCGCTTGGGCCTCTTCACTGCGGCTCTTCTGAGCTCCCCTTCTTGCGAACGTACGGGGTCATTTTGCCGAGTTCCTTGGCAACAGTTCTCTCGCTCACCTCAGGCTTCTCGCCTTGCCCACCTGTGTCGGTTTTGGTACGGGCCGCTGCAGGATTATCACTAGAAGCTTTTCTTGGAAGCTGGTATCATCCCCTTCGCTACTTGCCGAAGCGTTCGCTCCACATCACATCTTTGCATTGAACGGCGGATTTGCCTACCGTCCTGCTCCTATGCTTGTCCCGCAATCCGTTAAGCGGGGCAGACTAACCTTCTCCGTCACTCCTTCATTCCTACGCGGGTACAGGAATATCAACCTGTTGTCCATCGACTACGCTCTTCAGCCTCGTCTTAGGTCCCGACTTACCCAGGGCGGACGAACCTTCCCCTGGAATCCTTGGGCTATCGGTGTGCAGGATTCTCACCTGCATCTCGCTACTCACACCGGCATTCTCACTTCCATGCGATCCACCGCTCCTTCCGGTACGGCTTCTCCTCCCATGGAACGCTCCCCTACCTCCTGCTCTTTCAAGCAGATGCGCAGCTTCGGTAATATGCTTAGCCCCGGTACATTTTCGGCGCAGGGTCACTCGACTAGTGAGCTGTTACGCACTCTTTGAAGGATGGCTGCTTCTGAGCCAACCTCCTAGTTGTCTGTGCATCCCCACATCCTTTTCCACTTAGCATATATTTTGGGACCTTAGCTGGCGCTCTGGGCTGTTTCCCTCTCGACCATGGACCTTATCACCCACAGTCTGACTGCCGGATATAATACGCGGCATTCGGAGTTTGATTGTATTCAGTACCCCGGGATGGGGCCATCATACATTCAGTGCTCTACCTCCGCGCATCTCTTCTCCGACGCTAGCCCTAAAGCTATTTCGGGGAGAACCAGCTATATCCAGGTTCGATTGGAATTTCTCCCCTAGCCACAATTCATCCGCCAACTTTTCAACGGTGGTCGGTTCGGTCCTCCATTGAGTATCACCTCAACTTCAACCTGATCATGGCTAGATCACCTGGTTTCGGGTCTGCCGCATCGTACTTCCGCCCTCTTAAGACTCGCTTTCGCTTCGGCTCCGCATCTCCTGCTTAACCTCGCACAATACGGCAACTCGCCGGTTCATTCTACAAAAGGCACGCCATCACCCTTCAACGGGCTCTGACTTCTTGTAGGCATACGGTTTCAGGTTCTCTTTCACTCCCCTCCCGGGGTTCTTTTCACCTTTCCCTCACGGTACTGGTTCACTATCGCTCACTGACGAGTATTTAGGCTTGCCGGATGGTCCCGGCGGATTCCGACAGGGTTCCACGTGCCCCGCCGTACTCAGGATCCTTCTCAGGCGCTCCAACTTTCGCTTACGGGGCTCCCACCCTCTATGGCCGGCCTTTCAATGCCGTTCTGCTAGTCTTCGTCGTCCCTTCCTTGAAGTCCTACTACCCCAGAGCTTTCTCTGGTTTGGCCTCCTCCGTGTTCGCTCGCCGCTACTTGCGGAATCATTCTTATTTTCTTTTCCTCCGGGTACTAAGATGTTTCAATTCCCCGGGTTGCTCTCCTGTGCACTATGTGTTCATGCACCGATGACAGCGCATTACCGCTGCCGGGTTCCCCCATTCGGATATCCACGGATCGTTGCGCTCTTACCGCTCCCCGTGGCGTTTCGCCGTTTGATGCGTCCTTCTTCAGCTGTCAGTGGCCAGGCATTCACCGTACGCCCTTATTAACTTAATCACCTACATTTTTTCCCTTGGTTCTCTTGAGTTACTGTTTTTTACTGTTCTCGATTTTTATCTCCAACTATTTCAGAAAGATCATGTTTCTCTATCTATCTTCTGTTATTCGGTTTTCAAAGAACGACTTCCTGAAAGAGCTTCGCTCTCTCAAAACTGAACAAGAAACCTCGCTGTACTTTCTCCTTAGAAAGGAGGTGATCCATCCCCACGTTCCCGTAGGGATACCTTGTTACGACTTAACCCCAGTCATCGATCCTACCTTCGACGGCTTCCTCCTTGCGGTTGGACCACCGGCTTCGGGTATTATCAACTC
This sequence comes from Traorella sp. mt218, assembly GCF_055420025.1. Lineage (NCBI taxonomy): Bacteria > Bacillati > Bacillota > Erysipelotrichia > Erysipelotrichales > Erysipelotrichaceae > Traorella > Traorella sp. mt218. The sequence goes on along the minus strand of NZ_JBVAYM010000042.1, from coordinate 1,574 downwards.
CCATGGTTTGACGGGCGGTGTGTACAAGGCCCGAGAACGTATTCACCGCGGCATGCTGATCCGCGATTACTAGCGATTCCGACTTCATGAAGTCGAGTTGCAGACTTCAATCCGAACTGAGACGACCTTTCCGAGATTCGCTTACAGTCACCTGCTCGCTGCTCTTTGTAGCCGCCATTGTAGTACGTGTGTAGCCCAGGCCATAAGGGGCATGATGATTTGACGTCATCCCCACCTTCCTCCGGTTTGTCACCGGCAGTCTCTCCAGAGTCCCTAACTTAATACTGGTAACTGAAGACAAGGGTTGCGCTCGTTGCGGGACTTAACCCAACATCTCACGACACGAGCTGACGACAACCATGCACCACCTGTGTGGGATATACCTATCTTCCTATCTCTAGGACCTTTATCCCCATGTCAAGGCCTGGTAAGGTTCTTCGCGTTGCGTCGAATTAAACCACATACTCCACCGCTTGTGCGGGCCCCCGTCAATTCCTTTGAGTTTCACACTTGCGTGCATACTCCCCAGGCGGAGAACTTATTGCGTTAACTGCAGCACTGAGTTTCCCCAACACTTAGTTCTCATCGTTTACGGCGTGGACTACTAGGGTATCTAATCCTATTTGCTCCCCACGCTTTCGTGCTTCAGCGTCAGTTGCAGGCCAGCAAACCGCCTTCGCCACTGGTGTTCCTCCATATATCTACGCATTTTACCGCTACACATGGAATTCCATCTGCCTCTCCTGCACTCCAGCCGACCAGTTTCCAAAGCTCGATGGGGTTGAGCCCCACAATTTTACTCCAGACTTAATCCGCCGCCTACGCACCCTTTACGCCCAATAATTCCGGATAACGCTCGCCACCTACGTATTACCGCGGCTGCTGGCACGTAGTTAGCCGTGGCTTTCTGGCAGGGTACCGTCACTCATGGAGCATTCCCTCTCCACGCCGTTCTTCCCCTGCAACAGAGCTTTACAACCCGAAGGCCGTCTTCACTCACGCGGCATTGCTCGGTCAGGGTTCCCCCCATTGCCGAAAATTCCCTACTGCTGCCTCCCGTAGGAGTTTGGGCCGTGTCTCAGTCCCAATGTGGCCGTCCACCCTCTCAGGCCGGCTATGCATCATCGCCTTGGTGGGCCGTTGCCCCGCCAACTAGCTAATGCACCGCAGATCCATCTGTCAGCGTCGTGTCCCGACTTTAATAGCAGGAAGATGCCTCCCCGCTACCTATCCGGTATTAGCAGACGTTTCCATCCGTTATCCCGGTCTTACAGGCAGGTTGTCTACGTGTTACTCACCCGTTCGCCACTCCTTCCGGACGAAGCAAACTTCATCCTTCCGGCGTTCGACTTGCATGTATTAGGCATGCCGCCAGCGTTCATCCTGAGCCAGGATCAAACTCTCCATTTGATTGACTCTTTATGAACGAACTCGCGTTCGTTTTCTTTCTTTTTTTTATCCTTTTGAAATTGACGTTTCTTGTTCAGTTTTCAAAGACCGTGCGCCCTCTTGCGAGTGCTTGTATATAATACCACTTACTCTCTCTCCTGTCAACGCTTTTTTTTACTTTTTTT
>NZ_JBVAYM010000041.1:0-5068 GCF_055420025.1 Traorella sp. mt218 | reverse complement strand
GTCAAATCGTCAAAATTCCCAAAAAATCATAAAAAATTTTTTTAAAAGGCTTATTTGCAATCTATATCAATTTGCATTATCATAGTAACAGGGATGTGAAAAAGATGTATCGAATATTGATTGTAGAAGATGATCGTGTCATTGCAAAGGAAATTGAAAATCGTATCAGCAGTTGGGGATATGAAGTAAAATGTGTGGAAGACTTTCAGAATGTATTTGTTGATTTTGGGTCGTTTGATTCACATCTGGTTTTAATGGATATTTCTTTGCCTTTTTATAATGGGTATCACTGGTGCAGTGAGATCAGGAAGGTATCAAAGATTCCGATTCTGTTTATTTCCAGTGCTTCGGACAATATGAATATCGTCATGGCCATTAATATGGGTGGGGATGATTTTATTGCGAAGCCTTTTGATCTGGAGGTCTTGACTGCTAAGATCCAAGCCTTGCTTCGCCGCAGCTATGATTTTACGGCACATAATAATTTATTGGAGCACAGAGGGGCTGTTTTGAATACGAATGATACGACCCTGACCTATCATTCCGCAAAGCTTGACTTGACGAAGAATGATTATCGGATCCTTTTGACATTGATGGAAAATAAAGGAAAGGTCATTTCCAGAGAAACCTTGATGGTCAAACTGTGGGAAAGTGATGAATATATTGATGAAAATACATTAACAGTGAATATGACGCGATTAAGAAGAAAATTAGAAAGTATTGGTCTTGATGATTTTATTACGACAAAGAAGGGAATCGGGTATATCATCGAATGAGATTGCTTTTGAAGTATATGTATCAGCATCGCAAGACCATTTTCTTTTATTTTATATTTTCAATTATCTTTTTCATTATATTTTGGCTGTATCAGCTTCCTTTAGATGCTGTCGGATATGCTTTTTTGATCTGTACCTTTATCGGTACTGTGGGTGCTTTGATTGACTTTTGTCATTTCTATAAGCAGCATAAGACATTAATCGACCTTCAAAAGCGAGTCATGTTAAGCATTGATGAGCTTCCTGAAGCAACCAATCAAAGTGAAGAGGATTATCAGGCATTGATCAAGATCATTTATCAGGATAAGATCGATCTTATTACGCAAAAGGATCATGACTATGAAGAAATGATGGAATATTATACGTTATGGGCACATCAGATCAAGACACCTATTGCTGCTTTGCACCTTTTACTGAGTGGTAAAGAAGAGAAGGAATGTGAAGAGGAGCTCTTTAAGATCGAACAATATGTGGAAATGGTATTAACCTATCTAAAGGTCGATCATCAGGGGAATGACTTTCAGTTTGAGTTTGTTGATATTGATTCATGCATCAAGCAATGTATTCGTAAATATGCCAAGCTGTTTATTCGTAAAAAGCTCCAGCTTAATTATGAATCAAGATCCTTACAAGTATTAACCGATGAAAAATGGCTTTGTTTTGTTATTGAACAGCTTCTTTCCAATGCCATTAAATATACATCTTCCGGTCATGTAAATATTGATGTGAAAGATGAAGTGCTCATCATTGAAGATAGTGGCATCGGTATTCAGAAAGAAGATCTGCCACGTGTTTTTGAAAAGGGATTTACCGGTTATAATGGCCGTAAGGATAAAAAATCGAGTGGTATCGGATTGTATCTGGTAAAACAGGTTTGTAATCGGTTGGGACATCGGATCAGTATTGAAAGCGAGCTTGGAAAATATACCCGTGTCATGATCGATCTTAAGCATGCGAATCTGGAAGTAGAGTAGCAATGCTTACCAATTTGTAAGTTTATGGGTCAAACTGTAAGCTAAAGAAATGGCTCGAAGATATGATTTCTTGTAGAATAAGGGTGTCAATAAGGAGGATAAGTTATGGTGATATTAGAAGCAAATAACTTAAAGAAAGTTTATACGACACGGTTTGGAGGAAATCATGTCCAGGCATTAAGAAATGTTTCCTTTTCAGTAGAAGAGGGTGAATATGTTGCGATCATGGGAGAGAGCGGCAGCGGCAAGACGACGCTTTTGAACATTTTGGCTTCTTTAGACAAACCGACAAGCGGTGAGGTACTGTTAAGAGGAAAAAAGCTGACAGCGATCAGTGAAAAAGAAATATCTGCTTTTCGAAGAGAGCATTTAGGTTTCGTTTTTCAGGATTTTAACTTATTAGATACGTTTAGCGTCAAGGATAACATATTGCTTCCATTGGTGCTGTCAAGAAAAAGCGTCAAAGAGATGGAAGAGCGTCTGAAGCCTGTCGCAAGATCCTTAGGTATCGAAGATATCTTAGCGAAAATGCCTTATGAGATCAGCGGCGGTCAGCGTCAGCGTGTAGCGGTCGCCAGAGCGATCATCACCCAGCCGGATATCGTATTGGCAGATGAGCCGACCGGTGCCCTTGATTCCCGCAATACAGATGAACTGTTGGAGCTGTTTAATCAGATCAATGAAGCAGGACAGACGATCTTGATGGTAACCCATTCCACCAAAGCGGCTTCTCATGCGAAACGGGTGATGTTCATCAAGGATGGGGAGGTCTTCCATCAGATTTACAGAGGCGATCAAAGCACTGCCCAAATGTATCAGAAAATCAGCGATACGCTGACTTTGATTGCAACGGGTGAGAAGTATGAATAGGTTTTTCTATTTAAAGCTGGCACTTCAAAATCTTAAGAAAAATTCAAAGATGATCATTCCTTATTTTTTGACAGCCACGCTTTTTTCAATGATGTTTTATGTGATTCTGGCCTTATCGCTGCATAGTGAATTTTACGGCAGGACACGTGGTGTCATGCTCTCATTGGGCGTTGGTGTGATTGGTATCTTTGCATTTATCTTTTTGTTTTATACCAATTCCTTTGTCATCAAGCAGCGGAAAAGTGAACTGGGACTTTATAACATTCTCGGAATGGAAAAATACCATATCTCACGTATCTTGTTTTATGAAACGCTTTTGCTGGCACTTGTTTCGATAACAGCTGGTATCTGTATCGGAAGTCTTTTCGGCCAGGGAATCTTCCTTTTGCTGGTCAAGATGGTCGGTGATCTGCCGACGATGAATTTTGAGATTTCTTTTGACAGTATCAAATGGACCTATCTTTTATTTGGTATCATTTTTCTTTGTACAGCGCTATTTAATGTTTCCCAGATCCATCTGTCAAAACCGATCGATCTTTTAAGAAGCAAGAGTGAAGGTGAAAAAGAACCTAAGACTAAATGGATCTTAACGATTCTTGGGATCATTTGCTTAGCTGCCGGTTATTATATTGCCATCACGGTCAAGAATCCGGTAGATGCCCTTCTCTTATTCTTTGTGGCCGTCATCCTTGTCATATTTGGTACGTATTTCCTGTTTACTGCCGGAAGTATTGCTTTATTGAAGCTCATGCGCAAGAATAAGAAGTATTACTATAAAACCAGTCATTTTGTTTCTGTATCCAATATGATCTATCGTATGAAGCAGAATGCTGTGGGATTGGGAAATATCTGTATCCTGGCAACGATGGTCCTTGTCATGATCTCTTCGACCGGTTCTTTGTTTATTGGTGTCAATGATTTGATCAAACGTGAAGTGAGCAAAGATGTAGAAGCTTCTTTCAGCAGTTATTATCTGGAAGTAAATCAGGCTGTAGATAAAAATATCATGAATTATCTTCATGATCTTGATATGACTGATTTTACCCGCAATTACAGTTTTTCACTGGCATTAAAATTACAAGATGATACGTTGATTCCAAAAGATGAAGATCAAACAGATTATAGTGACTATTACTATGTTTATTTCTCAACGGATGATTCGATTGATTTAGGTGATCATGAGATCGCTGTTTACTTTGATGACGGAACAGCGCCAAAGAACTTAACGATCGGTACACAGACCTATCAGATTAAATACAATTCTGATTCTTTAGAAAATGGTTCTTTAGATGATATGTTTAATTACAATCCGGGATATAAAGGACTTGTCTATATCATCATGAAAGATGAAAAAGCAATCGATGAAATGTCGAAAAGCATCGATCTTAGTCATTACGGTTATGTAAATTGGCCACAGTACAATTATGCTTTCAACTGTGATCTCAGTGAAGATCAATTTACAAAGCTGCAGGAAGATATCTATCATATTATTCATGAAACGACCGATCAGTTTGATAACCTGGCATATGGTTATGGATATTCTGTTAATTTCCAAGCCTTTGTCCGTCAGGAACTCATGGAATTCTTCGGAAGCTTCTTCTTCCTCGGTATTTTCTTAAGTATCCTGTTCATGATTGCGACAACCCTGATCATGTATTATAAACAGATCAGTGAGGGTTATGACGATGTAAAACGATATGAGATCTTACAAAAAGTAGGTATGAGTCATGAGGAAGTAAAAAAATCGATCCATTCCCAGATCATGATCGTCTTCTTTATGCCATTGATTACGGCAGGTATTCATTTGATGTTCGCATTCAATATGATCTATCAGATGTTTATGGCCTTTGGTATGACCAATAAGACAATGTTTGCTTCTGTCATGGTTATTGTCTATGTGATCTTCTCGATCTTCTATTTCATCATTTATCAGTTGACGGCAAAGGTCTACTATAAGATCGTAAGTTAAAAGTATTCAGTAATACGCTGATGTATTACTGAATCTTTTTTTTGTCATGGGCTGAAATATAAAACATATATTGAGTAGGCAATGATTCATTGCATTCTTTCAGAAATGTAAGAAAAATAAGAAAATTGTAAGTATTATTAAAGGATTTTTATCGTACTTTTCTTCTATAATAAAGACATCAAAGGAGTGAGTTTTTATGAAGAAGAGTTTTCAGTTTTTATTAGTTGGCAGTGGTATCGTATTAGGAGCATTGCTTTTGATCATGAAACAGAAAAGGGGAAGATAGAGATGGACTTTGCAAAGGAAATTATATTACTGAGTATTTTGATGGGGCTGATGTTTATTGGGTTATATAAGGTGAGTGAGCATGGAAACTAATCAACAATTTATATTTATATTCATTGAAGTAGTGATTTGGAGCGTGTTGATGGTGTATTTTCATTATCGAAATCAAAGACAAAAATAATAGTCTTTGATTT
>NZ_JBVAYM010000040.1:0-8650 GCF_055420025.1 Traorella sp. mt218 | reverse complement strand
GGCAAAAGGAATAACAAAAGGTATCGAGGAAACGACACTGAAATTTATAGGATTTATTCAAAACATGATGAAGAATAATGATATGAGTGCAGAAGAAGTATTTGATATGATGCAGATTCCAGCAAAGGAACGGGAAGAATATCTCACATATCTCAATCATGCTTCAAAGTAAAAACAAAGCATCAGATTTGATGCTTTGTTTTTATTATCACTTAGATTTTGTCAGCTTTATTGAAATGCCTTATGATCAGAAAAGAAACAAGGACAGATACGATAAAAGCTGTGATGATGATCAGAAGAAGCACTCCTGTATCCTGATAGCGGCCAAAAAATACAAGAATGCTTTCAAACAAGCATAAGTCGCTGAAAACGATCATTGCTTTTTCTTTCCATGAAGAAAGCGGCTTTTCGCTCAAATAAGCCACGGATAATATGCTTATGACAAGACATAAACCACAAACAAGCTGAATGATGCCCTGCCTTCTATCACGATACTCAATTAACAGCGTGTAGCCGTTATATAAGAAATAAGCACAAAGAAAGAACAACAAAAGCCATAAAATCAAAAAAGCCAACTTTTTTTTATTCATGATACCACCTCTATATTTCCTGCACGAATTCAAAATGAATGCCATCATAAGAAAGATACAGACCTCTGACCAGTTGTCCGTCTTTTTTATAGTCACCCTCTTTTTGAGAAGCAATTGCATAGATCACATCATGATCCTGATACATTTCCACGACAAGATCAAAAGGATCATAGCCGATGTCTTCGATCGTTGATGTCGCAGGCGGAAGCGTGACAGCCTCATAATCACCACCATGGTTTGTTGTACGATAAAGAACATTGGCATTGGCAAAATAGCCGATTTCATCACTCAGCCAAAAGACACAGCTGATATTTTCATCAAACGCTTCATTCATGGATACCGATTCCCATGTTTCAAAATCAGCACTGCGATACGTTCCATAATAATCATCGCCCATCAAATGATCCAATGCCATCGTCAAATAACAGTAATGATCTGTTTTCGATAAATAAGCCTTGCCTTTATAATTTGAACTGCAAATATTGCTTTCCTGCCATGTTTCTCCCTGATCAAGACTGTAAATTAACTTCACAGCCAATGAATTACGACCAATAAAAGCAGTAAATTCAGGTGTAATAATATAACTTTCATCATCAAGATATTCATCTGTCTCACTATGTATCGCATCCCAGCAGACCTGTTCATAACCGTTTGGCACTTCTTTGAATGTTTCACCATGATCATAGGTCACATATAAATTTGAATCCTGAATCGCATATGCCCAGTCCGCATCTTTCATCACATACGGAATCTTAGGTACATCTTGAAAAACAGAGTGCTGTATCTGATACTGAACCGGTGACATCGCATTGGTAATTTCCCACATATGATCCTCATTTTGCCACACTAAAACAATTTCAAAATCATATTCATAACGTTCGCTGCTTTGAATCAGATTAAGATTATCAATCACTGAAAGATTACGAGAGGATGTATAGATCGTCCCATTGACCTGTACGCTTTGTTCATCCAATACTTCGATACGATCCAGTTCAGCCTTCTGGATCCTGTAATCATAAGGAACATGGACACCTCTAAGCTGATTAAAATATTCATAAAACCATTTTTCACTTATTTCACTTAGATTTGATTTAGTCGTTTTGATCTGATAACCGACGATTTCCATAAAATTAAAAGACCGCCACATGACCTCTTCCGTTACACCGATCGCAAAGATCGCAAACATCAGGCATATCAAAGCAAGACCCACTCTTTTCATTTACCTATCTCCTTTCACCCAAAATGCAATTATACCGGCATTTCACATCAAAAAGCTTCAGTAATCTTCTCTATTCCCTGTATATAGATATCCTTGAGCTGATGTTGTTGGACATCGCTCATCATCACGCTTGGATCTTTCTGCGATTCAACGGTACTTTCATGCATGAGCATGACCTTGCCCTCTTTGATAAAGAAAACACTGGGGGCATATAATCGCTTGACCGTGTCATCATTTAAGCCTTCGTAAATATTCAGACTATCATATAAAGCATCATAGATCAGCTGATAATCCTCACTTTTTTCTTTCATGACTTCAATCATGCCTTCTTCATTTAATACAAGCTCATCCCGGATGCCTTTGATATCATAATAATAAATCTCACTCACTTCTTTTTCCCGGGCCGCTTCGATCAGGACCGGTAAAACATTGCGGCACCACGGACATTCATCAAAGCCAAAATAAATGATGCCGTCATTTTTGATCACTTCCAAAAGCTGTTCGATATCTGCATATACCATCGGATGATCCGCCTCTATGACAACATTCACATAATCTATGCCACTGTCATTTTCTTTGCCATTCAACGATTCATACTCTTCTTTAAAGCGTAAAGCCTCTTGTTTCACTGAAGAGTCATTGCAAGCTGACACAAGCAATACGATCAGTAAAACACATATGAGTTTATTCATAATCGTTCTCCTTTACGCAAGTATATCTTTTCTAACTACCATTTGCAACTCACTTATTTTTCAAAGGCCTTCAGTGTTCTCAGACCTTTTGGATATTTATTTTTTATCTGATTGCCATCCCCTTTTCCAAAACCTAAAGGAACACGTTTATAGGCACAGCATACATAGCCTTTTTCTTGATGGGCAAAAACATTCCCGCTTAAAAATAATTGGGCTTCAGCTTGTGTCATATCAATGATATGATGATAATGCGGCATCAAAAGTGAAGACATATAGAAATGCTGATGTGGTTCTAAACGATTTTTTACGATTTCACCGATTAAGATTCCTTGCCGAAGAATATTCATCTCCGCCTCTAAGAACATCTCTTTTCTGGCATAAACCTTATTATTAATTTCAATCAGATTTAAAGAAAGATCACTTTGATCCTTTATAAATTCAATTGCTGAAGGATGTATCCTTCTTGTTTTCTTATATTTCAGAAAAACAGCCTTTGCTTCTCCTCGTTTTCGCATCTTCGCAAAGAAATGCCCTTCTCCGCCATCCATCGGATAGATACGGCGCACCTTCGAAACATCAAGATCCTTATAAGGAATACCTTTTCGTTTGACATGATCACCGCCATCAAGCAGCTCCATTTCCGGATGCCGTTTTAAAAATTCATAGATGACCGCTTCATTTTCCTCAATGGCATAGGTACAGGTCGAATAGACCAATATCCCATTTGTCTTGAGGCATGTAACCGCCTCATCCAAGATACGCAGCTGTCGTTTCTGACAGGCCAGATTATTTTCTACGCTCCATTCCACAGAGGCCAGCTCATGCTTTTTCATCATGCCTTCACCACTGCATGGTGCATCGACCAAGACCTTATCAAAGACACCTTGAAACTGAGGGGCGAGCCTTTCTAAAGATGAGCAGGTGATCATATTCTCTCCTACTCCGCATCTTTCCATGTTGGACATAAGGATATTGGCACGTTTAGGGTCAATTTCATTGCTTAAAAGAAAGCCGGTATTGTTCAAGGCACAAGCGATCTGATGACTTTTGCCTCCCGGAGCCGCACAAGCGTCTAAGACCCAATCTCCCTCTTGAATATCCAAAGCTTTCACGACACTGGCTGCACTGGGTTCCTGAAGATAATATAGTCCTGCCAAATGCGTCCAATGACTTCCTGCTTTAACGCTGCCATCAAACAAATAACAATTCTCTCCAAATGAAGAAGGCGTCAGTTTATAAGGAAAATTTTCCTCTACGAAGGAAGGACGACATTTCATCGTATTGACGCTGAGTCCCTTATACATTTCTTTATCTAAGGTAGCTAAAAATTCTTCATATTCATCCTGTAAATATTCTTTCATTCTTTCTAAATAATTTGTTTTCATGCATGTATTGTAACATATTTTGAAAAATGTGCTACAATGAGTTCGGAGGTAAACATGAAAATATATCCAATCTATCACAGTGGCTTCATGGTTGAGCTTGAACATCATATCTTATTATTTGATTATTATATGAAAGACCTGCCAATCATCCAAAGTGACAAGCCTTTGTATGTGTTTGTTTCTCACAAGCATCAGGATCATTACAATCCGGAAGTCTTTGAGAAAACGAAGGGCTTTAAAAAACGCACCTTCATCTTTGCCAGTGAGATCAAAAAAACACCTCTCCCTGTCATTCATATGCATCATGATGAAACGCTCAAGGTTGATGATATGACAGTAACTACGCTGCTTTCTACTGACAGCGGGGTTGCCTTTATCATCGAAACAGAAGATAAAACTATCTATCATGCCGGTGATCTTCATCTGTGGTTATGGGAGGATGACAGTGAAAAAGAAGCTAAGATGATGCGAGGCAGCTTTATGGCTGAGATGAAAAAGATCAAAGGCCGTCATTTTGACTTGGCTTTTCTCGTATTAGATCCACGTCAAAGCGATGAGCTAGCTTGTGAAGGTCTTGAGATCTTTAATGCATGGACAGATACTTCGGTCATTTTCCCAATGCATTTCTCATCAGATCCTGCACACATGGAAAAGCTGTTGTTAAAAGTAAAAAACAGCGAGAATATTGTCAATACAGAAAGGGTGAAAGAATATGAATTTTAAAATGATCCATGAAAATTATAACGTATCGAATCTGGAAGCATCATTGAAATTTTATGAAGAAGCTTTGGGACTAAAGGAAGTCAGAAGAAAAGAAACTGAAGCCTTTACGATCGTTTATGTGAAAAATGAGCAAAGTGATTTTGAACTAGAACTGACACAGCTTCATGATCATCCGCAACGCTATGATCTGGGTGAATGTGAATTTCATTTAGCTTTTGAATGTGATGATTATGAAAAAGCATATGAAAAGCATAAAGGAATGGGCTGTATATGTTTTGAAAATCCATCTATGGGCATTTATTTTATTGAAGATCCGGATGGTTATTGGTTAGAAATCGTTCCAAGGAGGTAATTTTATGTTAGAAGTGAATACAAAAGCCATTGATTTTACATTGCCGGATGAAAACGGCAATCCCGTTTCTCTTTCTTCTTTTAAAGGAAAGAAAGTCGTCGTATATTTTTATCCGAAGGATAATACTCCGGGCTGTACGAAACAGGCCTGTGCATTTAAAAGCGCTTATGATGATTTTAAGAAGCTGGATGTCGTTGTGATCGGTATCAGCAAGGATACATCCAAATCTCATCTTAACTTTAAGAAGAAATATGAGCTTCCTTTCATTCTGCTTTCCGATGTCGATCACAAGGTGATCGAAGCTTATGATGTATGGAAGGAAAAAAAGCTGTATGGAAAAACATATATGGGAATTATGCGCTCTACCTATGTCATTGATGAAGAGGGCGTGATCATTAAAACCTTTGAGAAAGCAAGTCCGGAAAATAATGCCAAGGAGATTCTGGAATATCTTCATCAAAACTGATAAAGAAAAAGTGTCATGTCCATGATTGGAATGACACTTTTTCTTTATCTTAAAAACAGATGTAACAGTTTTTCATATAAACCTTTTCGATATGGCTGATAACGCATCGGAAGATCCATCCATGTTTTTTTATCTACGATGCTTTTCGTATGTGAGAAAGCATCAAAGCCAATCTTACCGTGATATGCCCCCATACCACTTTCACCGACACCGCCAAAGCCCATCTCACTGGTCGCTAAATGAATGATCACATCATTGATACAGCCACCGCCATAGCGACAGCGCTCACTCAGCTTTTGGATCACAGCTTTATCTTCTGAAAAGATATAGAAAGCCAACGGTTTCGGTTTATCTGCGAGCAAATGGATCACTTCATCTATCGTATGAAAGGTCAATATTGGCAAAATGGGACCAAAGATCTCTTCCTGCATGACGGCATCATCCCAAGTGACTCCATCCATTACGCTAGGAGAAATCTTTTGGGTATGGGGATCGGATTCATCGCCAATTACCAGCTTATTTTGATCGATCAAACCTAAAAGACGTTCAAAATGCTTTTGATTGACAATTTTTCCATAATCTTTATTTTCTAATGGCCGCTCACCGAATTGCTTTTTGATCTGTAAGCGGATTTCTTTGATCAGTGAATCCTTTACACTTTCATGACAAAGGATATAATCCGGTGCTACGCAGGTTTGACCACAGTTTAAATATTTTCCAAAGACGATCCTTTTAGCCGCTAATTTTATTTTAGCGGTTTTATCAACGATACAAGGACTCTTACCTCCCAGTTCCAATACTGCCGGTGTCAGATATTCGGCAGCATGACGCAATACCTCTTTACCCACATTCTGACTTCCCGTAAAAAAGATAAAGTCAAACTTCTTTTCTAAAAGGGCGGCATTTTCCTTTCTTCCACCGGTTACCACTGCGACATATTCACCAGGGAAGCATTCTTTTATCATTTTATCAATCAGGGCACTGGTTGCCGGTGAATAAGCACTTGGCTTCACAATCGCCGTATTGCCTGCCGCAATCGCATCTGCCAGCGGATCGATCGTTAAAAGCAAGGGATAGTTCCATGGACTCATGATCAGCGTATTTCCATAAGGAGATGCTTGTTTATAGCTGACGGATGCAAACTGTGCAAGAGGTGTGTGTACATGATGTTTACGTGCAAATTTTCTGACATGAGAGATCATATAACTGATTTCACTGAGTACCAGACCCGTTTCACACATATAGCTTTCATATTCACTTTTTCCTAAATCTGCTTTTAATGCCTGAGCAATTTCTTTTTCATATTTATGAATGACATTTCTTAGCTTTTTCAACATTTCGATACGAAAATCAATTGAAAGAGTCTTTTCGCTTTGAAAATAAAGACGTTGTTTTTCTAATATTTCATCAATATTCATGTCTACCTCCATCACATAACCATATAATAAAACTTTTCTAATTCCTTTGCATCCATCAGCTTAGGTACCGGATACAATGGATTGGCTTCCTTGGCCGCATGTTTTGCCATCAATGGTATATCCTTTTCTTGGATTCCCTCGAAATGAGCAGGTATCTTCATCCTCTGATTTAATTTTTCAATGGCATCAATAAACTTATTGGCTCCTTGCTCATGAGTATCATTTTTGGTCGCTACACCGGCTGCCACACCACAGTCATGTAATTTCTTATAGGCACATGCCCCATATTCCTTTAATACATAAGGCATTAAAACAGCATTCGCAAGACCGTGAGGGATATTATACTGACCCCCTAATGAATGAGCCACAGCATGAATATAACCCACATATGATTTTGAAAAAGCAATACCGGCAATATATGATGCATGCAGCATATTTTTTCGGGCTTCATCGTCATCACCCTTTGTATAAGCTTTTTCAATATTTTCAAAAATCAAACGTATTGCTTCAAGTGAATATTTTCGTGTTTCCTTGCTCGTAGAATTACCGATATAGGCTTCAACCGCATGGGTCAGGGCATCCATTCCCGTTGTAGCGGTCAATTGCGGCGGCAAGGTATAAGTAACCTTTGGATCCAAAATCGCATAGCCGGGAATCAGCGTAAAACTATTCATCGTATATTTATATTTTTTCTCACTGTCTGTGATCACTGCCGTGATCGTTACTTCACTCCCTGTTCCTGCCGTAGTCGGAATGGCAATGAGTGGTGGGATCTTTTTTAAAACACGTAAAAGACCCTTTAACTGATCCAAAGATTTCTTTGGATAAGCAATACGGGCACCTACACCTTTGGCACAATCCATCGAGGAACCTCCGCCAAAAGCAATCAAAGCCTCACAGTTTTCTTGCAAATAAAGCTTACGGGCTTCTTCTACATTCCAAACCGTCGGATTGGCACATGTCTTGTCATACACAACACAATGAATGTCATGGTCATGTAATATCTTTTCTAATGGCTTGCGATTTTCTTTCAATGCAGCGTCACTGACAAGCAATACAGAATGTACATTGATCTTCTTTAAAAGGTCTGGTATTTCTGTGATACTTGAATATAATTCAGGCTCGCGATACGGCAATATCGGCAATGCCAGATGAAAAACAGCTTGATAAATACGGCAAAAAGCTTTTGTTAATGGATTCATTCCGGAAGTCCCTCCTTATTCAGCTTACGAAGATTTGAAGCAATCTGTTCCAAGGCTTCATACAATACTTTTCTTTGTTCATCAGTTAAATCCTTACCTGCAATATCAACAGCTAAAGAAGCCCGCTGCGATACAAATAAAGCCGCCTTTCTTCCTTCCTCAGTCAGCTTAAAGACCCCTTTATAAAGATTCTGATGAACCCCTTCTTTCTTCACCAGACCTTTTTTTTCAAGCAAGGTCATCATTCGGGATACATCTGCCTTATCCTTTACGCAATATTCACAAATCTGCGTTGCCGTAATACCGTCAGGATAACGCAGCATCGTTAAAAGATATATCGAATGAGCACCCTTTAACCCATATTTTTTCATTTCTTCTGCTGTCAGCTTATGCCAATAGCGCAATATCTCAAATAACAACAAAGAAAAACGCTCAAAACGATTAACCATAGTTTTCTCCTTTACCATTGATAATTCAACTGTTGTATTGTAAGTCCAACTTGTTGATTTGTCAACATTACATGAATTCAAAGATTAAATGTTCTTCGATAGTTACACGATAAAACATGAAATGTCCTCTTATCCAATGTAAACAACATTTACA
>NZ_JBVAYM010000039.1:0-9148 GCF_055420025.1 Traorella sp. mt218 | reverse complement strand
CGTACATCATTATAGTACATAAAAAAAGAACCTTCAAGGTTCAAGTTTATAAAATGGTAGCCCGTAGGGGGTTCGAACCCCTGAATGCTGGAATGAGAATCCAGTGTGTTAGACCGCTTCACCAACGGGCCATGACAAGATTATACCGCAAACTGTAAAACTGTTCAAGTAAATCTTAACAATTTTATTATTTTTGATATACTATGTACGAGGTGAAAATATGAAATGGTCAATGATTGCGACATGGAAGATGTCTTATGATGGAGTAAATAAAGGCGTTTGTCTTTTAAAGGATAAGAAAAGTGCTAAAGACGCTGTATTAGAAGCAATTCATGCGGTTGAAGAAAATGAGGCTTTTCATTCTGTCGGTTATAGCGGCTTGCCAAATGAGCAGGGAGTCGTTCAATGTGATGCGGGATTTATGGATGGCAAAACGCTTCAGGCAGGAGCCGTAGGGGCGCTTGAAGGTGTAATACATGCGGTTGATGTTGCCTATGAATGTTCAAAGGGTCGCTTTAATAATGTTTTAGTAGGTGAGGGTGCCAATGAATTTGCAGCTTCATTAGGAATGAAAAAAGAAAATTTATTGACAAAAGAAAGCTATGAAAGATATTTAGAGCGTAAAAAAGAAAACCAGCCTCTTTCAAGTTATGATGGACATGATACCGTAGGTATGGTGGTTTTGGATCAGCAAGGACATCTTGTCAGTGCAACAAGCACCAGCGGCCTTTTTATGAAGAAGAGGGGAAGGGTCGGTGATTCGCCATTGATTGGCAGCGGCTTTTATTGTGATGATGAAGCAGGCGGGGCAGCCGCTACCGGTGTAGGTGAAGAAATCATGAGAGGCTGTTTAAGCTATGAAACGGTACGCAGGATGAAAGAGGGCATGTCTGCACAAGAAGCTGCCAGTTCCGTAGTATTTGAATGGACAGAAAGGATGATCGCAAAAAAGGGATACTGTGATGCGATATCTTTGATCTGTATGAATCCTTCAGGAGAGATCGGTGTCGGAACGAATATCAAATTTGCATATGTTGCTGCTGACAGTGATTCAAATACTGAAATCTATGTTGCACTTCCTAAGGGAAAAGAAGTGGTTATTCGAAAATACGACAGCAAGATCGATGATTTGGATTGATGAAATAAATTTTAATTAAGAATTACAGGTAAAATATGTGAATCCTCTCCCTACATTGCATTTTTTAATGAAATCATGTAAAATTATGAAAGAAATGGAGGTGTTAAAAAGTCATGAAATTTGGCCGTAAAGCTCTTGCCTTTTTAATGATATCCTGTATAGGCTTTTCTATGTTGAGCCGTTTACATACACAAGCATCTGAAAATGATGAAACGATCGATGATCCGGGTGTCAAGATCGGTTCTGTAATATATGATTATGATGAAGAGGGAAATGTAATTGAGCGTGTCGTTGATGCGGAGGGTGCGCTTACCTTAGAAGAGGCTGAACAGGAATATTATCAGAATTTTATTGGCAACGGGGATATTTCGCTCATGTCAAATGATACATATAAGCTTATCAGTATCAGTGAAAATGGTACAGAAACAGAAGTCAATTCTTTCGCAAACTATGAGGATGCACTGAGTGCTTATGAAGCGATCATCAAACAAAATCCTTCAGTCAATTATGCTGTGAAATCGCAGGATAAATATTGGAAGGTAAAATATGCAACTGTCAAGTTTAAAAAGATAGTAGTTGATAATTATGTCGCGAATACGAATTATACGGAAGACGGTACCGGTACAAGCGGTTATATCAATATGGCTTATGGTATTGATGCTGCTTTTCTGGAAGAAAGTAACGGTAAGGTAAAATTCAGACTTTCAGGTGTAAATGGCTGGGTTGACGCTTCCTTGGTCGATATCGTTCCTTATACGGAGAAGGGGACTTTTATCAACTATTATAAAGTAAGCAATGGTAAGCTTTACCACTATATCCGTACCGGAGGATTAAAATCGAGCGACGGTTCATATTCATCAGCTATTAATATGGGATATGCGCCAAGCTATCTAAATAGTTCGACGGTTTATTATAGTTATGATGCTCATTATTTTTATACGGATTATTTTAAGATGATCGATGATTATCGCAATGGTACGAGTACGAATGCGATCAATGTGAATAATCCTTATTATAACTATTATCAGTATCTGCCGCTTCATTCACAGACGAATTATACGGCAGCAGAATTAAATGCTTTTATTGCGAGCAAATATACCGAGAAACCGACTTCGACAAGCACCAGTACGTTGAAAGCAAACCAGTCGTTATTGGTTAATGAAGGAGCTTCCTTTATGAAAGGACAGGATTTTGGTGTCAATCCTTTGATGACCATGGGTATTGCGATCAATGAAAGCGGCTGGGGAAGAAGTGAGATTGCTCTTGCAAAGAATAATCTTTTTGGCTTAAATGCAGTGGATTCCAATCCGTCGGGTTCAGCCAGCGTCTATGTTTCTGTCGAGTCCTGTATCGATATCTTTGTACGTCAATGGGTGACATGGGGCTATCTGGATACGAATGACTGGCGCTATTTCGGCGGTCATCTCGGTGATAAGGCCAGCGGTATGAACGTCAAATATGCTTCTGACCCTTACTGGGGCGAAAAAGCTGCCTCACACAGCTATTCTATTGATGATTATTTAGGCAAAAAGGATTATCAGAAATATGCTTTGGGAATCAAAGAAACCGTTGATAGCGTGAATGTCAGAAAAACAGCATCTACAAGTTCTGATACGATCCTTTCATTAAAGAATCCAAGCTCTAATGTAAGAAACATGCCGGTGATCATATTGAGTCAGACAACGGGTACTTCGGTAAACGGTAATTCTGTCTGGTATCAGATCTATACCGATCATCCATTAGACAGCAATCAGAAAAAGATTGCCCGTTACAACAATGAATCATTGTCATGGATCTATTCCCAAAAATATGATTTCAATAATTCTTATGGTTATATTTCAAGTGCTTATATCCGTAAGATCAATGATGCCAAGACAACGACATCATCAGATATTCAATCATTCTTAAATAAAGCATCACTGTCACTCAGTGGTTCTTATGTATATGGTATTTCAGCACAGACGAATATTGATACATATAAGAAACGTTTGGAATCCATTGATTCAAGCATGAAGATAGAAATCAATACGAATGGACATAGCAATTCTAATTCATATATTGCAACCGATATGATTCTTAAAATTACGTCATCAAGTGGTGAAACGGCTAGCTATACGATCATCATCAAGGGTGATGTGAATGGTGATGGTAAAATATCTTCTCTTGATTATGTATTGGTTAAAAACCATATCCTTAATTTAAGTCATTTATCAGGTGGACCATCATTAGGTGGAGATGTAAACGGTGATTCTAAAATATCGTCTTTAGATTATGTTTTGATAAAAAATCATATATTAGGTATCTCTAAGATACAATGATAGGAGAGTCAAATGAAAAATAAATTTATAAAGTCCATAATGATGATATTCACTTTATTTATACTGATATCATATATTCCGGTTCAGGCAGCAAATGTGGCTCCGGGAGGAAGCTTCAGTGTTACATTAGCTTGCGGCAGTATTGAAGGCTCTGTCAGATTTGATGCAAGCAACGCTACTATAACAGGAGGAACGGGAGATTCTTGGTGTGATCGAAATAAGACCTTTACGATTACTGCAACCGCAGGATCTCAAGGAACCGCAACAATTTCTATGGTTGGAGTTGACGCTACCAATGTTTCAGATTTATCTGATTATAGTGGAAAAACAATTAATTCAAGCAGTGTAAGTATTGTCGCAAATTCAACTCCATCCGGGAATACCGGTGGAGGTTCCGGTTCAGGAAGCAGCTCGAGTTCTGGCTCAGGCAGCTCCGCAACAACGCCTGTTGTCGATAATCGTTCTTCGAATAACAACTTAGCTTCACTGTCGATTAGTGAAGGTCAGCTTTCACCTGCATTTTCAAGTGATGTGACAGAATATAGCGTTGAATTAGCTTCTTCTGTTTCAAGCATTACGGTTAATGCTTCGGCCAGTGATTCAAAGGCAAGTGTTTCCGGTACAGGTGAGATTTCACTGAATGCCGGTGACAATCGAATTGAAATTACGGTAACTGCTGAAAATGGTAATCCAAAGCTGTATGTCATCAATGCTTATGTTGATGAAACACCTTTGATCTATGTTCCTTATGGAAATGATGAGCTGGGGGTCGTGCGTAATTTAAGTGCCGTTCAATTGGATGGTTTTGAGGAAACGACGGTTCAGATCAATGGTAATGAAGTGAAGGCATGGCGAAGCCCTACTCGCAATATTACGGTTGTATATTTGCAGAAGGATGATGAAAAAAACTTTTATATCTATGATGAAACAAAAGGTGTGACTTCTATTTACCGGCAGGTGGCTCTTCTGGGTAATACATTGGGTCTTGTAGATATTCCTGAAGAATTGCAGGAAAGAGCCGGTATGGTTTATCAAGAGCTTACAATTGATGATGTAACATTGATGGGCTGGGTCTATGAAGATAAGAGCTTTAGTAATTATTCATTGATCTATGCCATGGATGATATGGGTGAGTATCGTTATTATCAGTATGAAAGCACACAGAATACCCTCCAGCTTTATTCAGGTGCTGCAGCAGTAACACAGGAAGATTATGAAAATTTAGTAAATCAGAATGCTTCCATGCAGCTGTACTTTTATATTGCTTTGGGTGGTTGTGTCGTACTTCTTTTAACGACGATTTATGGTTTGGTAAGTGTTTCGCGTTATAAGAAAAGACTTTTATCTAAAGGAAATGAAATCAATGATATGAACAAAGCTGACTAAGGTCAGCTTTTGTTGTCAAGGATGAGGTGATGATATGGAAAGCTTTAAAAGAGAGATCATGCTGATCGGTGATGAGAAATTTCAGCGTCTGCAATCATCAAAGATATTGATTTTTGGTGTTGGCGGTGTTGGCGGTTATGTATGTGAGGCCTTGGTCAGAAGCGGGATCGGTTCATTTACGTTAGTGGATCATGACCGTGTCAGTGAATCGAATATCAATCGTCAGATCATTGCTTTACATTCAACCATTGGTGAATATAAGGTCGATGTGATGAAACAAAGGATGTTAGATATTTCTTCAGATTGTCATGTTGAGGTAAAGAAGATGTTTTATCTTCCTGATAATAAAGAAGAAATTCATTTTGAAGAATATGATATGATCATTGACTGCATTGATACGATCAGTGCAAAACTGGATATCATTTGCGAAGCACATCGCTTACATATTCCGCTGATCAGTTCCATGGGTGCGGGCAATCGTCTGGATCCTCTGCAGATAAAGGTCGGCGATCTTTTTGAAACAAGCTATGATCCTCTGGCAAAAGTCATGCGCAGGGAATTGCGTAAACGAGGGATTCATAAATGTCGGGTCGTTTATTCTACGGAAAAAGCACGGACACCTTTATTTACAGATGAGCGGGAATTAAGAGAAACAAATCGTCGAAGCATTCCCGGCAGCAGTGCCTTCGTACCGGCTGCATTCGGGCTTGTTATTGCTGCTGAGGCTATAAAGCAACTCTAGCGTGTGCAGATTGATTTTTGTGTTATAATAATATCATGGTACATTTACATGTTCGCAGCTGTTACACGCTTTTAAAAAGTACGGTTCGGATCCAGCAGCTCGTTAATTCAGCAAAACAGATGAAGATGAAATCCATTGCTTTAACGGATCTTAATGTCATGCACGGAGCAATGAGTTTTTATCATGCTTGTTTAAAGGAAGGCCTTCATCCTATTTTCGGTCTTGAGTGTTTTTGTAAGATCGATGATGAATTGTTCAGCTTTGTCGTATTGGCAAAGGATGATATCGGATACCAGAATCTTTTGAAGCTCAGCACTTATTTATGTACAGAGGAAAAGGTGATTGATTTAGAGAGGCTTGGTGCTTACAGTAAACACTGTTTTGTTATTTCAAGTGGTGATCATTCTAAATTTGATGAATATATTATCGAGGAAGATGAGTTTTCGATGGGAAAATACCTGACTCTTTTCAATGACGCTTTTGAGGATTTTATCTGTGGAATCGTGATGAATGATACGGGTCTGTTACAGATCAAAAATCCTGTCTTGAAAAGAGTGGCGCTTGCCAATGGTATCAAAACCGTTGCGCTTTCTCGCATCTATATGATTTCCAGAGATGATGAGGAAAGCTTCAGGGTGCTCAGTGCCATTGACCAGGGGTTGAATGTGAATGATAAAACGCTGGATATTGCCAGTGGCCGTTATTTGCGCAGTGAACGGGAAATGCAGGAATTATATGATGAAGATGATTTGAGGATGAGCGATTGGATTGCCGGGCAGTGTCAGGTTTGTTTTGAGTTTGGCAAAAGTGAATTGCCGCATTATGAAAACCGGTATGGGGTATCCTCGTATCAGTATTTAAAAAGTCTTTGTGTCAAGGGGCTTGAAAAAAGATTAAATACGAAGAAGGTTCCTTTAGTATATGCAGAACGTTTAAAATATGAGCTCAGTGTCATTCATAATATGAAATTTGACGATTATTTTCTGATCGTTTATGACTTCATCAAATTTGCACGTGCACAGAGGATTTATGTCGGTCCCGGAAGAGGCAGTGCCCCGGGAAGCCTGGTAGCCTATTGCTTAGGCATTACGCATATCGATCCGATAAGATATCATTTGCTGTTTGAACGTTTTTTAAATCCAGAACGTATCAGCATGCCGGATATCGATACAGATTTTCCTGATAATCGGCGAGATGAGGTCATTACCTATGTGCAAGAGAAGTATGGAAGTGAGCATGTGGCGCATATCGTGACGTTTGGTACGCTAGCGGCAAAGCAGGTGCTCAGAGATGCAGGAAAGGCCTTAGGAATGTCCGTATATGATATTGATATTCTGACAAAGTCGATTCCTGTCATGCTGGCTAATAAAAAGGTAACGCTGAGAAGTGCTTATCAGGATATACCTCGTTTTAGGACGGCAATCGATGCAAAGGCTGAAAATCGAAGACTTTATGAAATTGCCTTAAAGCTGGAAGGTTTGCCGCGTCATGCGTCAACGCATGCCGGTGGTATCGTTCTTTCAAAGCGTCCTATCAGCGATGTTTGTCCGTTGATTTCCAGTGATGATGCACTTGATTCTACACAGTTTACAAAGGAATATCTGGAAGATCTCGGATTGATCAAAATGGATTTTCTGGCTATTCGTAATTTGACCATTATTGATGAAGTGGTCGGAGAAATCAAAAAAATTGCTTCGGATTTTGATATCATGAAAATTCCTTTGGATAATAAAAAAACCTATGCACTGATCCAGCAAGCTGATACGGCGGGCGTCTTTCAGCTGGAATCGGAGGGAATGAAAAATCTTTTGCGCCAGTTAAAACCTGCCTGTTTTCAGGATATTGCGGCTTCTCTGGCCTTGTTCCGTCCCGGACCTATGGATAATATTCCGCGATATCTGAACAATCGGCAGCATCCCTCACAGATCGTTTATCTTCATGAGGATTTAAAAGATATCTTAGGAGAAACCTATGGTATCATCGTTTATCAGGAGCAGATCATGCAGATTGCGCAAAAGATGGCAGGTTTTAGTCTGGGTAAGGCGGATATCCTGAGAAAAGCGATGTCCAAAAAAAATCTGAAGGATCTGGAATCTTTGCAGAAAGAATTTATAGATGGTGCCATTCAGAAGGGTTATTCAGAAAAGCTTGCCCATGACATCTATGATCTCATCTTGAAGTTTGCGAATTATGGCTTTAATAAATCACATAGCGTTGCCTATGGCATGGTTGCTTATCAGATGGCTTATCTGAAAGCAAATTATCCGCAATATTTCTTTTTATCACTGTTGAATTCGGTCATTGGCAGTGATATAAAGACAAGCGAATATATTTTTGAAGCCAAGAAACGGCATTTGCAGATCCAACCGCCAAATATCAACCTATCAGAAAAAAGATATATCTTACATGATAATCAAGTCTTATTTCCGCTAAGAGGCATTCGTAATGTCGGTGTCAATGCGGCTGACAAGATATTAGAGGAACGCAGCAAGGGCAGCTTTGAAAGCTACCATGATGCTGTTGCCAGACTTAGCAAGGCAGGGGTGAATCGGAAAGCGATCGAATGCTGTATCATGGCAGGTGCGTTTGACTGCTTTCATCTGACAAGAGCCAGTATGCTTGCTTCATTGGAGGATGCCTTACGTTTCAGCAGCATCATCATGATTGAAGATGAAAATCAGCTGCGGCTGGATTATTCCCTGGCAACACCGCCTGCGATCATCAACGTTGCAGATTATCCTTTAAGAAAGGCCAATCAGGAAAAAGAGGTCTTAGGCTTTTATTTGAGCGAACATCCGCTCAACCGTATCAAAAAAGAATTACATTTCAGCGGCAAGGCAATCATCGAATGTCTGGAGCCTTGTGGCTATGTAACGATCATGGGTACGATTTCTCATATCAAGCAGCATAAGACAAAAAAAGGAGATCTTATGTGCTTTGCGGTATTAAGTGATGAAACGGCATCGATTGATTTGGTCATCATGCCAAACCTATATAAAAATATCGCAAATTCCTTAAAAAAAGGTGAGATCATCAAAGTAAGCGGAAAAGTCGATAAAGCTAACAGCTGTTTGGCGAATCGAATTGAATTTATATCTATGAATGAAGAATAGGAAAAACGATCACAGGCTTATGTGATCGTTTTTTATATATTAGGAAATTTCAATTTTGATGGACAGAAAGATAATGAAAGAGAATGAAAAAAAGTTAAGTATATTTTATGTTATGATATTATGTATCATGAATATGAAATTATAGTATCATTATAATTATTGATATGATATAATATCTGTGTAAATTCTCTCGTTTCTTTCAAGGAGGCATCATGAAAGTCTTTTTTCTTTCCAACCGTTTCTATTACCGTGAATTCCCTGATCTGAAGAACATCATTCTTCATGATCTGAGAGTCTATAACTGTGTTCTTCATAAGGCCTATAAATATCTTTACGATCGTGCCTATAAGGGAGCCTCGTTCAAGGACTGCGAGCTTCATCAGCTTCTTAAAAAGCAGTTTCATCTCAGCGACTATATTCCTCTCTCTGCCATCCATGAAGCCAAGGCCTT
>NZ_JBVAYM010000038.1:0-9435 GCF_055420025.1 Traorella sp. mt218 | reverse complement strand
TTCAACTGTCAGTTGGATTTTGCTGATTTAGTCATATTATGTACTTTTTTTCTTTTTTTGACAAGAAAAAAAGAGGCTGGAAAATATTATAGCCTCATCGTAATTTTATTGAGATGGATAATCATATTCTGAATCATTTGAAAAAGAAATATTATTTTCAAAATTGCCTTCTTCTAAAATCCATTGATATCGAAAATTCTCAGCATTTAATAATTCTTTTTCATAATATAAGATACCATCTTCAAATTCTTCTTCTAATCCAAGATATTGAATCATTGCGGATATATCTGTATCATCACCAAGAAAAAAGTTTAACCTGATAAATTCATGAATACCGTCATTTTCAGGATATACATAAGTACACTTCATTTCTTTCATCACAGACATTTCGGTATTATATAGTTGCATCAACTCTACTGCTTCTTTTTCATCAACATCATCCATCTCTTTGGGCAGCGTAACCGACAGTGAAGCAATCACATCTTCTCTCTCTGGATCAATATACAATCTAACTTCAGACAAAGCATTCGCATTGTTTTCATTAACCACATATCGCACACCATAATCCCAGTCAATATGAATCATTTGATCTTCTGTTTCATTTGTAGATCCAATAGTACATCCGCTTAACAGAAGGGAGAAACAAGAGATAAAGCAAGCAAGTATATTTCTTTGTTTTAACATTTATGCTCCTTTCTTTCATAACTTATTTTTTTATAGAATATTGTACACTAAATCAACAGTATCTTAACTTCAATAGCTTACCATATTATTTAAATCTATCATTTCAATTCCCTCTCTCCCATGATATCTTTGATATTTATACTATACAATATATGCATTTTTAAGATAAGTCTTTTCTCTAATTATTTTTTCATATATAATTTTTATTGGGCATGATTAATTTTATAAATAAATGAGGAGTCCATCATGAGGACTCCTTTATGTTGCAAATATAAAATATTTCTATAATTAAAAGCTCGCTTTATTCAATCATGATTCCAGCCTGTTCCATCAGACGAAGGGCAATCTGATGATATTCCTCTGCCGGATGTGTTGGAGAATCATAGGTAGCAATTCCCTTTTCTGCAACGATCACAGGCTGTGCCATATTCATCTGATTCAAATAGGTCTTTAAGCTGACTGCCAGCTGCATGACACAGATATCACTACAGCAGCCGACGATCTTAAAAGAATCATAGTCGTTTAAGATTTCTTTATTTAAGACATGGAAAGTATTCGTCGAATTTTTTTCTAATACTTCTTTTACATAAGGTCTTAATTCATCAATGATCTCAGCTTCCGATGTGCCTTTGATGCAATGAGGCGGAAAGCTTTTAAATTCCATGGCCTCTTTTTCATGCGTATCAGCGATGAACAAACGATCTTCATGAGCTTCACATTCTTTTTTGATCACATCAACGATTTTCATGATTGACGCATCATGCATACTGCCCTCTTTCACAAACCCATTGACCATATCCACAACAAATAAAAGTTCTTTCATTTTCTCTCCTTACTGTGTCAATATCTCATAGCCATCATCAGTAACCAATACCATGACTTCCCATTGAGCACTCAATTTCTTATCTTTCGTCGTTACCGTCCAGCCATCATCCGGATCGATTTCCACATCATACGTACCTTCATTGATCATCGGTTCGATCGTAAATGTCATTCCCGGAGCTGTTACCATGCCCGTATTTGGTCTTCCTACATGTGCTACAAAAGGCTCTTCATGAAATTCTTTACCAACCCCATGACCCCCAAAAACACGCACTACGTTATATCCATGGCTCTCCGCAACCTGTTGGATCGCATGACCGATATCACCTAAGGTTCCCCAAGGCTTCAACGCATCCAAGCCTGCCTGTAATGCCTGATGCGTAACCTCAACCAGTTTTCTGGCATTGTCGCTGACCTCACCAATCATAAACATACGGCTGGCATCTGAAAAATATCCCTTAAAGATCGTCGATACATCCACATTGACAATATCTCCGCTCTTTAAGATACGATTACTGTCCGGAATACCATGACACACGACCTCATTGATGCTCGTACAAACGCTCTTTGGATACCCTTCATAACGATATGGCGCACATTTCGCATGATGAGCATGCGTTACCTCTCTTACGATATCATCAATCTCCTGTGTACTCATTCCTTCACAGATCTTTTCTGCCACAGCATCTAATACTGCAGTATTGATCTTGGCACTTTCCCTTAAGATCTGAATATCCTTTTGATTACGAATGATTGACTTAGGGGGTACTTCATATCCCTGCATCTTCATCTGCATCAGCTTCTGATCAAACTCATAATGACAATGCTTATATTTCTTTTTGCTCCCGCACCAGCAGGCACCGTTTTTTGAATATATCATATTTTATCACCGTTTCTATTATAGAGTCATTTCCTAAAAAAATCAAAGATTAACTCTTATCATGAAGAAAAGGCATTACCAGATCAATGATCCGATCGACATTTTTCCCATCCTCATAAGGCATATATTTTTTCTGAAAAGCCTGTGTTCCTTTGAGATAAGTATCTTCTTTCTTTTTTAAGCAATCAATCAGCTCTTGTGTTTCTTTGCATATCGGACAAGGCATTTCTTTCATATAATCAATATTAAAACCAATGCTCTTGCGATATTCTTCATAATCCGGTGCAAAGATCAGCATCTTCTTTTTAAGAAGTGAATAATCAAAAATAATTGATGAATAATCACTGATCAAACAGTCACATGCACACATCAGCATATATAAGTTTTCTTTATTTACATTGACGAGCCTTTCATGTTTATCAAAACCAACTTCGGCTAAAAGAGGATGCATCTTATATAAAAGATAGCTTTGATCATCCAACTGATCGATTACCTGATTCATATCCAGCTTAACAAAATCCAAGCCTTTGATCGTATTTCCTCTAAATGTCGGTGCATATAAAATCAGATATTTACCTTTAAGATGCGGATATTTCTTAAAAAACTTATCTCGATAGCTTTGAACCCTTTTAGGATGACATAAAGCATCTGTACGAGGAAGCCCCGTTACCTTCACCTGATCTTCCTTCACACCAAAAGCTTCCGCATAGGCAGATTTCCACACCTCAGAAGCACAGACAACATAGTCATAATTTGATATCTTATAAGAACGAGGAATCTGATTTCCAAATTTTTTTACGGCACCGCATGCATGCCACAGCTGAACAACCTTTGTTGATTCTCTTTTTAATTTTGTAATGACATAGTTATTATCATTAATGAAAACAAGTCTTGAAGTATTGATCTCATAAAGCTGTTTAAGACAATTCAAAAAGTATTGAAAATCTCCAGATAAAGATTTTTTATAGATCATCAGATTATAACGTATATCAAAATTACCTGCTTCTTTTAATTTTTTATCAATTTGATAGAAATCACCCTCAAGATGATCCATTGATAAAGATATGAATGTGATTCTGTTTTTACGCATTGGCATCAAAAAGCGAAACAAATTCATGCAATAAAGCAGAAACATTAAAATCATTTTATTTAGTTTCATGGTTATACCCTCTATCTGTAAATAATATATCTACAACTCTCTTAGCACCCTTTCCATCCTCTAAATAATTAAAACGTTCATTAAATTCATCTAAACGCTTATAATCAAAACGATCCTTTACAATATCTTCTAACATTTCTTTTTCCGTTTCATAAATATTTCCGGGAAGATCTTTATGAATATCTAAATAGAAGCCCCTTAATTCATGCTGATACTCTTTGATATCCTGCATATAGAAATAGATCGGCCGTTTTAATATCGCATAATCAAAGAAAACGCTTGAATAATCTGTTATCAGTATATCACTGATGATATAAAGATCGCTGATTTCTGCATCCGCATCGATCTCATATACAAAATCATCAAGTGCTTTATCCTTTTTCATCTTATTGATAATCAGATAATGCGGTTTATATAAGATGATATAATCTTCACCTAATATTTCCTTCCACAGCTTGAAATCAACCTTTAATTCAAAAACATATCCACTGACATTAAATTGATTATCACGCCATGTAGGTGCATAAAGAATGATCTTCTTATTACTAGGTAACCCGTATTTTTTAAAAATATCCTGTTTATAACCCTCCGTATAATTTGAAAGAATATCATTTCTCGGATATCCTGTTTCGATCAAACGCTCTTTATTGATCCGAAAGGCGCTCTGGAATACTTTTGTACAAAAAGAATTAGGAGAAAGCATATAATTATATTTACTAACATCATCGTCATATGTTTTTTTCATTTCTTCAGCACTTAACCCACTACGATAAAATTTTTTATTACTAACAACAATATCATGCCCAAGTCTTTTCAAAGGAGTTCCATGCCATGTCTGAAGATAGATCTGATTTTTCTTTTTATAAATATATGACGGTAATTTGCAATTACTGATCCAGTATTTGCTTCTAGCCATATAGTAGAAGTACGTTAAACTTAAATATTGAACAACTTTCGCATTTTTTATTTCTTTTTTATGTTTTAATGGCCATATAAAAGAATAGTTTTTAAAATTTGAAAGTTCACTCATATATCTATGTATAGCTTTGGGATTATCTAAATAGCCTCTTCCATGAAAAGCTATAAAAATAACCATATTATTATTTGTAGGAACTATTTTACAAAATATCCTATAAAAAACGCTGAATATTTTGCTTAATTGTATTTTTATTTTTCCCATTTATAACCTCATCCTTCCTACAGCACAAACACAGATATTTAAATTAGCTATTCAATAATATCATAAAATTCTTGTAATGCCTGTCTATTAAAATCTTCCGAATCAAAATGTTTTAAATGTAAATCTTTTTCATAACTATCCATGAAACCTTTATAAATTCCTTCCGATGAATCTTCTACAAGATATCCATATCCTTGCGATAAAAACTCTCTTGGTCCCTGAATATTTGTACAAACAACAGGTTTATTTAAAATTAATGCCTCCATGATGCTCATTGGAAGGCCTTCATAATATGAAGACATAATAAATACATCACATTTTACTAAGATAGGAAAAATATTACTTAAAGATTTTATTAATATGATATGGTTTAATTGATGGGCGGTAACATACTCATTGATTTCGTTATACTCACTGCCATGTCCACCTATAACAAACAAATATGTATTTTGATGCTTTTTATTAAATTTTTCAAAAGATTCTACTAATCTCTTAATTCCTTTTTCTGGTGAAAAACGAGCTACATCAATATATTTTTTAGATTCTTTGTTATTTAATATATCTTCTATCTGTTCAACTGTATAAGCGGATACAGTATCTTTGTCAAAGCATAGAGGTTTTTTTGAATTTTCAATAATTCTTTCTACATTATTTACATTATGAACAACCTTTATTTTTTCAGCATTTATTTCAGGTACCAATGACATAATCACCTGTTCAAGTCCTTCTCTGACACATGCTATTGTTTCAAATGTTCGATATGCTTTTAAAACAGATAATGAGTGATAATTCGATCTTGTTTTCTTTTCTTTACTCATATCATTATGAACATACATGATTCTTCTGCAATTTTTCAATTCACAAAATAAGTTCGCAATATGTTTTTCGTATCCTGTAAAATGAATAGCACAATCAAAATGTAATTTTTCATTAAACAAACGATCTAATTCTCTTTTATACATCCGCTTTAATGACTTTTCGATTCCCTTAGAATACAAATTTAATCGGTAATAAAAAAACTGAATAAACGCTTCTTTAAAAGTTATATTTTTTTGTCCCTGTATTACATAGTAAGATATTCCTTCTGGAAATTCTTTAATAACATTTGTATATTTTTTAACAGAATTTTTATAGAAGAAAAGAATAAAATTATATTTTTCGGTATCAATATGATTCAATAAGCCCTGTAATGATGTTGTTAATCCATTTTTTGCAAGCGATCCAGCATAAATAAGTACTTTTTTCTTTCCGTTATCAAATTTTTCACCATTTATGATCATCATATTATCTTTTTGATCAAAGAATATTAAATCTGTAATTTTTTTCGCATAATCTTCATGATCATAAGAACAATATTTATTTATAAATTCTGAATAATCCGAATAACTATTTAAATCTAAAATCTCATTTTGCAACTGTTTTACTGTTTCTACAATTGGGAAAGGTAAATCTTCCATTTGCAAATACATTCCTCTATCTTTTAGATATTCTTCTTTATCATAAGCAAAAAGAATAATTTTTTTTCTTAAGTTGGCATAATCAAAGAAAACGCTTGAATAATCAGTGATAAGGCAATCACTTACAGATAAAAATTCATAAGTTTCATATCCTTCTGGAAAAGAATTTATATATTTAAATTGGGAAAAGTCAATTTGAGATGATACATAATTATGTAATTTTACAAACATGATTTTATCTGCTGATAAAACCTTATCTAATTGATAAAGAAAGTATTCAATAGAAACCGTTTGTTCACGAACATTTTTTTTATCTAATGACCCTCTCCAAGTAGGCATATAGCATATGATTTCTTTATGATTTAATTCTAATTCGTTTTTTATTTCCCTTATCCGTTTTTCATCATAAAAGACATGATTTCTTGGATAGCCTCCAAGAATATATTTTCCCTTATACAGATTATCAAGCATATAGTCTTTTTTCATATGCTCAAATGTAAATTCATTTGGATACAACAAATAATCTGCCATGATAAAATTTCGTTGAGTATTACCTATTTCATGAGGAGATGATGCAATGCTGCGCCCCAATGTTTTTAAAGGGGTTCCGTGCCAGGTATTAAAATAAATTTGTCCTTCTTTTTTTATAAAATAAGTTGGGAAGGTTGCGTTATTAAATAAATATTTTGCACTGCTAAGAATTTGACAATATTTTTTCGTATGTACTCTGATTACTTCAAAATTATTTATCTGATTTTTATTTAAAAAATCTGTGATCAGTTTTTGATCTTCTTTGGTTTTACAAGAAATATATTTCTTAATATTCTTTAACTCTTTTCTTGTATTTATTTCTTTTAGAATATAAAAAACATTTCCACTAAAATTCGAATTATTATAAGACTCAAATAACGCTATGGAATCATTTATATCATTATTTTCATAAAAATGGGTAAACCAAAATCGAGCTCTGAAAAAAGGACTTTTAATTAGTTTTTTCGCATTGCGTTTAATCGTTTTATAATTGCTTTTTATACTCATCTCATCTACCTCTTCTATAAATCTTTCATTTCTTCTTTGATCTGTGTCGTAGAAATTCCTTCAGTTCTAGGAAGATATACCACTTCACAGTAATCTTTCAGAAAATCAAACTTGCCTTTCCAATCATCCCCCATCACAAATACATCGACATCATACTTCTGCACATCCGATATTTTTTGATCCCACGATTCTTCTAAAATCACCTTATCGACATATTTAATGGCCTTAACGATCTCCATACGCTCATAATCAGGAATGGCACACTGCTTTCCTTTGATGGCATTAAACGCATCACTGGATACTGCAACGATCAGATAATCACCTAATTCTTTAGCTCGCCTTAATAAATTCAAATGTCCTATGTGAAATAAATCAAATGTACCATATGTAATAACTGTTTTCATATTACCTCCGCTATCTGAATATATGTTCCCAAAAGCCTTTTTTTATTTCCCCTTTTATAAGACGTTCATTAAATTTTTCATCACGAACCTTCTTCTTCTCTTTCTCACTTAATGAGTTATAGTGATCGACATATTCTGAATAATGATCACATACTTCATCAATATCACCAAACTCTATTAATTTTCCTCCTTCGATCCACATACCTTTCTTACAAAAGCTTCTCACTTGAGGAAGGGAATGTGAAATAAAGAAAATCGTTTTATTTTTTTCATCACGAAGCCGCATCATCCGATTCAAGCATTTCTGTGCAAAACCTTTATCTCCTACCGATAATGCTTCATCAACGATAAATATATCCGGATTCAAAGCCAGTGAAATTGAAAATCCAAGCCTTGATTTCATACCACTGGAATATTTCTTTACAGGCTGATAAAGAAAATCTCCCAATTCCGCAAATTCGATCACACCTTCTTTGATTTGAGCGATTCTTTTCTTAGAAAGACCTAAAAGGGCTCCCTTCACATTGATATTTTCTTCTCCTGTCAATTGCTGGTTCAAACCGGTATTGATCGAAATCAAGGCTTGTTCACCATTAACGACCATTTCACCGCCATCATGATCGGAAATTCCTGCCAATATCAATGAGAGTGTTGATTTTCCTGATCCATTGGTTCCTAAAATACCGATCACATCACCTTTTTCTACCTGAAAGCTGATATCTTTCAATGCATAGAAATATTCTTTCTTCTTTTTCTTTTCTTTTTGTTTTAACGCATAAATCTTAGAAATATGATTCATTTCTACTGCATACTCTATTTTCTTATCCATCTTGCACCTCTTAGATCATATCAATCATTTTCTTCTTGAAATGATACATCAGACTTGAGCCTATGACAAACAGCACTAAAATAACGATCCAAAAATACAGACCCATGGCCGGATGTCGTAAAAAGCTCTTATTAAAAAATACCGCATCACGATAACCGGTAACGATGTAATAGACCGGATTTAATTTCATCACAAATGTCATAAACGGATAATTCTTAAATGCTGCCGGCCAAAGCACCGGTGATAAATAAAGGATCATGCGTATCAAAGAAACAACAAGCTTCTTTACATCACGCCACATCATCGTTAAAACAGATGTGGTCAAAGACAATGCTTCCACAAACATAAAAGCACAAAAGGCATAGTAAATGAGATTGAGCCAATATACATTCGGCCGATAGCCATAAAGCAAAAGTACCACGATCGTGATCGCCATCATACATAAATGATTAAAAAACTCCTTGGCACATACGGTAGCCGGAAGAATACTGATCGGAAATTTCATCTTCGTAATAACATCCTTTTTTGAGAATACCGCACTGCAACCCTGCGTTATACATGGCTGTAAATACCACCATGCTGAAAATCCCACGATGACCCATGGCAGATAAGCCACACCGTCATATCCATTACGATTCATTCCGACACCAAATACCAGCCAATAGGTAATGACCTGAATCGCCGGAGAAGCAAAATTCCAAAATAATCCGAATTTAGAATCACGCATATCTGCAAGCAGCTCATATCGTGATATACAGAAAATCCTATATAGATTCGTAAAGTTCTCATTCAGTACATAGTATATACTTTTAAGCATTCTTATGCCATCCTTTCAAATTTTCCTAAAATTTACTTCAATTATACAATAATTACTTGAATTTAACTATAACATTTTACATATAAACTGCAAATTAAGCCCATAATTATGCGATATCAGTGGTTTTTCGAATGAAAAATATATAAATGTCATGCAATTTTAAAA
>NZ_JBVAYM010000037.1:0-10458 GCF_055420025.1 Traorella sp. mt218 | reverse complement strand
AAGAATAAAAGAATCACCAGTCCTGCTGGTGATTCATCACTTTCTGTTGCGCAATAATAATTCTCTCAAAAAATGCTTCAGATCTTTCTTTACAGGTTTTATGACAACCTGTTTATGCAAGCTTTCATCCATGAATGCCTGCTGGCTGTCGATCAAAGCTGTCCCTGCTTTATTTTTACGTACATAAGAGCCATCCGGCTGCAACAAGGAAGCCTTGGCAGTATCTGAAAGCTGTGTCTGAAGGATACGCAGGATCATTTCTCGGATATCCTCATCATAAACAGGAGCAGCGATCTCCACACGATGACGCAGATTACGTGTCATCAGATCAGCCGAAGAAATATAGAGCTTCATCTTGTCATTTTTACCGAAGCAGTAGATACGGGCATGCTCCAAAAAACGTCCGACGATACTGTTTACCACGATATGATCCGTATGTCCGATAATTCCCGGACGAATACAACAGATACCGCGCACGATCAGCTGGACGTCCACACCTGCCCGGCTTGCCTCCTCCAGCTTATCGATCATATCCCTTTCCGTGATCGAGTTCACCTTGATGCAGATATAGCCCTCTTCCCCTTTCGCAATCTCTTCATCGATCAGGCGGATCAACGCTGATTTGATACCTAAGGGTGCCACTAAAAGCTCACGATATTCACCCTCAAGATTTTCAGTCATCATATTTCTGAAAAAGACGCTCGCATCCGTTCCTATTTCTTCACTGGCACTCATCAAACTGAGATCCGTGTACATGGCATTTGTTTTCTCATTATAATTTCCAGTACCGATCTGGGTAATAAAACGGAATTTACCCTTTTGTCGAAGCGTGATCAAACAGATCTTGCTGTGACACTTATAGTTTTCAAAACCATAAATGACCTTGCAGCCGGCTTCCTCCAGCATAGCTGACCATGCAATATTGTTTTCTTCATCAAAGCGGGCTCGCAGCTCCATCAAAGCAACGACCTCTTTACCGTTTTCAGCAGCCCGGCATAAGGCACGAATGATTTTTGAAGAAGAAGCCAGACGATAAATCGTGATCTTGATTGAAACGACATCTTCTCTGTCAGCTGCCTCATTCAATAGATGGATAAACGGATCTACCGAATCAAAAGGAAAGAACAGCAGTTTATCTGATTTACGTATCTGTTCGATCATCGAGATATTTTTATCAAGATCATTGGGCCATCGCGGCACATAAGGCGTATAACAAAGCAAATCTTTGATCTTATCCGGAAGCTTTTTGATCAGCTCAAAAACATACTTCATGTTCAATGGTGTCGTATCTACATAAATCTGCCGGTTTTCTACATCAATGATCTTCAATAGCTCTTTTGAAAAAGCGTTGGATACTTTCTGGCTCAATTCCAGGCGTACGATCGCAAGGCTCGATCTCTTTTTCAAAATCTTTTTCATATAAGTACGGAAATCCGTATCGGCATCTTCAAATTTTTCCGGATCAAAGCTGACATCCGCATTTCTTGTCACACATAGGATGCAGGATTCGATTTCCTTATATTGACCATAAAGCGTAGAGGCCATTTTTAAAAGAATCTCTTCGATTCGAATGAAGCGTTTTTCATCCGGCAGCATGATCACTTGCGGCAACAAGGAAGGAACCGGTATGAACGCCATTGATTTCTTATTATCCTTTCCCTTGACAAGCGATGCGACATACAGCTGCTTATTACGAAAATGAGGCTTTGGATGACGATTATCTACGATCTGCGGTGAAAGGATCGGCAAGATCCTCTCATTAAAATAATGCTTCACAAACTTCGCTTCACTGACATTTAATTCTTTATAGGAAACATCTTTGATTTCATTTTGTAAAAGTGCTTCACAGACAGAAGCATAGATATTGGTCTTTCTTTCAATCAGTCCCGGAATCGTCTGATAGATATGATGCAGCTGTTCCTCAGCGCTCCATCCGGTCTTATTGTCAATATCGTCCACCTTTGCCGAAGCAATATCAAAAAGACTGCCTACCCGAATCATGAAAAACTCGTCTAAGTTCGTTGAAAAAATAGAAATAAATTTCAATCTTTCCAAAGCCGGTACGCTCTCATCCATCGCTTCCTCCAATACACGCTGATTAAACCGCAGCCAGCTTAATTCTCTATTTTGCGTATATAAATAATCTTGCATTATCTTAGAATCCTTTGACAAAGATATCCCTCCCTGACACCATAATTACAAATCATAAGCTTCTCCACCTGAAAGCGATCCGCAATATCATAAAGAATCATAAATCCGGGAATGATCGTATGGATACGTTCCGGATCCACCTTCAGAATCACATTTGCAGCCTTCTTTTCATCACCTAGAAACAGCTCCTTGAGCTTCTTTAAATGCTCATATGAAAGCAATTGCTCATCATCTGATACAAGTTGCAGAAATTTCGCAAATTTCAAAACAGATCTTGCCGTTCCGCCTGTACAAATAAGCTGTTCCTTCTTGCCGAAATCATCAAAATCAGAAGGAATCGCTTCATCGATCTCTTTTTCAATTCTCTTTAATGAACCCTTGCCCGGTAAAATCTTCTTGACACAGTCCTTATACAGCTTTAATGAACCGATTCGGAAGCTATTTGAAAAAAGCAGCTCATGATCGTCAAATATTGCGATTTCGGTACTGGCTCCCCCGATATCAATAAACACTCCTTCAGAAGCCTCGATTTCATGCATGACACCTACATAACCCAAAACGGTTTCTTCCTCCCCGGTAATGACATCAATATCAAAGCCTGTCCTCATTTTAATTTGAGCCAGGGCATCATCTGTATTGACGATATTCCGCAGGGAAGCTGTTGCGAAAACATGGACATGCTCATCTAAGGAAAGCAATCTTAATGTATTCTTAAACTCCAAAAGTCCCGTGCAGGCCCGCAAAATCCCTGCCTCACTGATGCATCCGCTCTCCACATATCCCGCAAGAGCAGCCATAAACTTCTCTTTAAACAATATCTTAAAGCTTTTTTCTTCAACCTCATATACGGTCAGTCGCATTGAGTTTGATCCAATGTCAATCACTGCTTCTTTCATCTTGCCCTCCTGTCAAAAAAGCAGCAGTCGTTTAAGCCTCCTGCTGTTTCTCAGTTTCTTCTAAACGATCTTTGAAAATTAAAATCGCTTTTGCGCTTCCATTTATTGAAAAAGTAATGAACTCATAACCCAGCGCTTCCATCTCGTTGATCTTATCTTCAATTCTTTTCGCCATCTTCTCAGCCTTTGGCGAATATTTCACGACAACAGTCTTAACGCCCATATTTCCTCCCATACATGATGTATATGATAAAGGAAGCAATGTAAAATCTGCTATCACATTCATGTAAAATCATTACTTATTATGTCCAAGATTTTTATTTTTCTCACGACATATATCAATAAACGGACATTCACTGCATCTTGGATTCTTTGCCGTACAAAAATATCTGCCAAAGAAAATAAAGAGATGATGTGCACGATTCCATCTTTTTCTATCCAGCTTACGCTTTAGCTTCTGTTCCACCTGCAATACGCTATCCTGTGGCTTTGCCAGTCCCAGACGCTTGCTGATCCTTTCAACATGCGTATCCACGGCAAGTGCCGGTATGTCAAACGCAACGCTCATAACGACGTTTGCCGTCTTCCGTCCTACACCGCTGAGCGAAGTCAGCTGTTTCATGCTGGAAGGTACTTCTCCATCAAACCTCTCAACAAGCTCTTTGGCACAGGCAATGATGTTTTTTGCCTTATTGCGGTATAAGCCAATATTGTGAATCAGTGCTTCCACATCCTTTAAATCTGCACATGCCAATTCCTTTGCTGTCGGATATTTTTCAAATAAAGCCGGAGTCACCTTATTCACACTGGCATCGGTCGTCTGTGCTGAAAGGATGACCGCAATCAAAAGCTGAAAGGTCGATGCATGTTCAAGCTCACAATGAGCTTCAGGAAACATGATTTCTAATTGATCTAATAGTTCATCACTGCTTATCTTCTTCATGGGCACCATTCTCCAAAATACGATTGATATAATCAAAATTTAATATATTTCGCATGCTTGCATCACGCAATGCAAAGGTGATCGATCTTTCATCATAGGTATTCAGCCAATCACTGATCCTTTGAAGCTCATAAGGACTCAGTGGACGTTTAAACTCACTTTCAAATAAATCAAAGATATTCTTCTCAAAATGAAGCTCATTCTCCATCTGAAACAACCCATCGATATTGATATCAAAGCCCTGCGGAGTGACATCGATCTGCAGATAACCTTTTTGATGCAGCTGATCCAACAGATCATCAATCTCCTCCTCGCTTTTATTCAGCTTATTTTTCAACACATCAAAACTGATGAGCGAATGTGTTTCATTAAGATATTGGACTAACAGGATCAAACAAAGCTGGGTATGGGTCAGATTCAAATTCTCCATTTCCTCAAAGATCCAGTACATCCGATTAAAATATTTCTTTTCATACCACTGTTTCATATCAAATTTCTCCTAAGATAATAAACGATCTCATAGGTATCATAATCATAATAGACCATCAGATCCCCTTCCTCTACCGCAAATACCATATTATCATAGCCATAGCCGATATTCACCGATGCATCTTCAATACCATAATCCGCTGCCACAAGAGCCTGAATATCCTCGATCATAGAATCATCATAATCCTTTTCCATGACCAGCTCGCCTTCATTATCAAAAAGATAAGCTTTTTCTCCATATACAGCACTATACGTCACATATTGAAAGCTATGACGATACAACGAATGAATAGAAGGAAAACGCCTTTGTACAACCGTAAGCACAGCCTCATCCTTTTTTGCTTCATAACGGGCAGGTCCGCTGATATTTAAACCAATATTCACAAATATTAAAAAAACAATGAGAAAAAGTAATCCGGCTGTTAAAGCAATTTTTTTAATATTCATAGCTTCACTCCTTATGACCTATTTTACCACATTTCATTTTTTTATAAAACACGTTGGCTTTTTTTTATATTGAAAATATGATAAAATGTCAACGGTGATAACATGTTGAAAAAAATACTCAAGATCGTAGCCATTCTTGTCGTTTTATTTTCCTTGCTTTTGATCATATCAAAATTCATATCCGATTATCGTCTTCACAAATACAACAACAGCGTGGTCAACGATGAGGTTTTTCCATATAATCAGATTGACAGTATCTTTGATAAAACAAACAGCGATACGATCTATGTTTTTCTCTACGATAAAGATTCTGATGACTGCATCTATTTAGATGAAGTATTATTAAAGGAAATCAGTTATGAACATAACGGCATTACCTTTGAAAATATCTATAAAGTCGAATATGAACAATCCTATCGTTCTTATATCCGTCAAATGATCCAAAATACATTTAATATCCGTTCATTTCCCGCAATCGTAGCCCTTACCCAGACTGAAGACGGCTATGAAAAAACAGACAGCTTTGAATATGTCATCAATCAGGAAGAAAACCTTGAAAATTTAGAAAGCTTCCTGGAGAGAAACCATTTCTTTGATATATCCCAGAAAAACTAATAACCCCGTCAGATGCACGGGGTTATTTCATATTGATTTATTTTATATCTATCTGCGCATGATCCTTATCCAATATCTTGATCACTGTATGAGCGCCTAATTTCACCTGAATCAGCTCGCTTAAATCTTTTAAGGCTTTTTCAAAATCATTGATACGAGTCATATCGACGCATTCGATACAAAGAAAGGCATTGTGAGTATCCTCTGTCAACATGGTTCGGACAGCTTCCCGCCAATTCCAGCATCGGCAGATGACACCGGCATCATCTTTATATACGATTTCTCCTTCATATGGTGATTCAGCTTCATTTGATCCAAGCGTCACAAAATCTTCATCACCCTTCGCCTTGGTCAATAAGACATCACCTTCAAATTTATCGATATCTTCACCGCCGCAAGGTAATGCATATCTTAAAGAAATTGCATTATAAAGATCTACTAAAGGATTGATCACTCTGATCCCATCCCCCTTCTTGACCCTCTTCATCAGGGCTTCAACGGAAGATCTTGCACCCTTTTTTGTCTTAAACTTTTGATAAGCCTCTCGCCATACCCTAATCACATCATTTTGACTAAAATCCGGCAGATTTAAATATGTTAATCCTTCTTTTCCATATTCCTTAAGTAATGTTGCATAATATTCCTCATCATGATCATACTGATTCTTAATATCCTTGCAAAGGATGATCCCTATTTTTGCCTCGGGAAACAATTCCCAAAAATCATCTTTTATCATAAACTTTGTCATTATAAATTTCTCCCGTTAGTTTCAATGATCTATTTAAACCAGTCGAAGCTATTCTTTTTATCTCACTTCTGAAGCAAATGTGATATATCATTTTTTAGAATAACGGGCCACGCATTTCTCACAGAATTTTGCGCTGCGTTCACTGGCTTTCTTCGCATATTCCTCAAAATCCATCTCATTGCCCTCCTTCACAGCAATATCGCTTAATGAACGAATGACGACAAAAGGAACCCCGTAATGGGCGGCACAGTGGGCAATTCCTCCAGCTTCCATTTCAGAACAAAGGCTTTCCGGGAAATCATGCAATATCTTAGAAACCTGTTCATTACGGCTGATAAACTGATCCCCGCTTGCAATAAGTCCTGCATGGTAAGTGATCTTCATTTCTTCCGCTACGCTCTTAGCGGTATTGATCAACAGTGGATCAGCTTCAAAGAAAGCCCCTTTGCCACTTTCTCCATCCAAAACTGAAGTATCGAAATCATGTTCGACGACAGAAGTAGAGATCACACAGTCCAATACATTTTCATCTTCTTTCAGACCGCCTGCTGTTCCGATATTTAAGATTGCATCTATCGGAAAATGTTCCAATAGCAAGGTTGCAGAAATTGCGGCATTGACCTTTCCGCATCCGCTCAAACAACAGATCACTTTCTCATCCGCCAAAACAGCTTCATAAAACTTTTTATTGGCAATCGTTTTTTCCTTTACATCATGACATAAGGCTAAGATGGCCTCATTTTCAATGTTCATGGCACTAATAATCGCTATCATAAAGACTTCCTTTCACATACATAAAAATATTTTTCACCCTCATGGATCCCCTGCTTTTTAAAATCGGTATAAACGCTAACCTTAAAACCGGCTTCTTCACACCACTGGGTGATCACATGAGGATCATAGACACGCTGGATATGCTGTTCATAACTGGGATGGGCTTCTTGATCAAAGAAGACAAAATTCTGATAAATACAATCTTCGTGTGATTCGATGCTCCATTCATAACCACAGCCATCAATCATGCCTTCTTCATAAAATTCATCCTCAAATTCTTTTAAACGGTCTAAGGAATGAACATCGAAGATAAACGTACCCCCTTCATTCAGATTCATATAGGCATTATGAAGTACCTGTTTAAAATCCTTTTCATCAATCAGATAATTCATGCTGTCACATAAACAAAGCACACAGTCTGCCTTTACATCCAGGGGTTCTGTCATATCATGGACGCTGAAATCAACAAGATGGGCATCTTTTTTCTTTTTTGCCATTTCGATCATCTCGCTTGAAAGATCACCGGCTTTCACATCATAGCCTTTTCTTGCTAAAGCAAGCGTGATTTCACCACTGCCGCAGGCATATTCTAATACGCTATGAAACGATGCATGGTCTTCAATAAAATCAACCCAATCCTTTGTTGCTTCATCATCCTTTACTAAGGCATCATAAAAGCGGGCGAGTATCTGATACATTTACATCACCCTTTCACAATTGGCATAAAGCTTTTCAAGGCCATAGACCTCGCGCTCACTTTCTTCAAAGATATGAATGACGATATCATCACTGTCTACTAAAAGCCACTTGCTCGTATCATTGCCTTCGATATGACGATAACCATGACCATGCTCCAACAGGCTTTCCTTGACATAATCTGCCAATGAATGCAACTGGCGGGTATTGGTCGCACTGGTAATCACGACATAATCGATCAAAGGATTCAGCTCATGAAGCCGATAGACAACTGTATCGCTTCCTTTTGCTTTATCAATGGCTTCCAATACATCCTTTAAGGCATTGTTCATACTTTCTTCTCCTTTTTTATATATTCGCTTTGTATCTGCTTCACATATGAAACAGCTGCATCTAAATTTCTTTTTGCTAAATTCAATTCATAGCTGGCATCATAGCCTCTGAGCGGTTCACATTTATCCGCAATATAGACGATCTGCGCATAAGGATCATCACAATCCCCTTTGACATGATGATGCACCGCTTGTAAGATATGCTTTTCTCTTATCTTAAACACTCTTTTTAAATAATGATCGGCCAGATAACCGTGCCAGATGGCCTTAGGCTCATCAAGATGATCTTTTTCATATACCTGCATAAAGCGTTCGCTTTTTTCAACATCCCAGCATTTACAGATATCATGCAACAGACCGATCACATAGGCATCTTCTTCATTTAGATGATGCACACTTGCTAATTCCTTGCACACATTGGCAACACTGACGCTGTGAAGATAACGCTTTTCATTCATCGAATGACGGGCAAACTCGTGCAGATAGAGCCGGTGTTCCCAAATGTAGTTGCGTACGCTCTCACTGACATCTTGGAAAGCTCCGGCGCGCACCCGGGTCGATGAAATGTCAATACGCTTAAAAGGTACTTCCCTGAGATCATACGGACATTCGATCACTTCGCTGTCACGTTTGAAGACACGAAATTCTGCCAGCTTCATGCATTCTTCGATATCTTTCCATTTATCCAGTAATTTTGCCTGATCATTTCCGATATAAAAGACAAATTCATAGTCAAATCTCTGTTTCAGTTTTTGAAGCGTATGTATCGTATAACTCGGTATCGGCAATTCTTTTTCGATCGTACACACTTTCATTTTTTTATAAGGGGCGATCGCCCGCCGGATCATTGCTGTCCGATCTTCAAAAGAAGTAGGCTTTTCCTGCTTGAAAGGAGAAAGCCTGCAGGGAACAAACCACACCTGTGAGCAGCCATCCTTCAAGATAGCCTTCGCCAAAGCAAGATGCCCTAGGTGGATCGGATCAAAGGATCCGCCCAAAAGTCCGATTCTTACAACTGACATAGATTCTTTTCACTCTTTCGATATAAGACAAAAGTATGTCCGATGATCTGCACGACCTCACTATGGGTCGCACTCGCACATTGGATCGCTGCTTCCCGGACACTGATCGGAGATGTCTTTAAACAGCTGATCTTTACTAATTCATGAGCTTTGAGAGAATCCGAAAGCGTTGCACATAACGTATCGCTGACTCCCTCCTTACCGATCATGACAATGGCCTTTCTCGTCTGAGCCATTCCTCTTAATTTACTTTTTGCTTTTCCGTCTAACATTTAAATCATCGCCTTTCTGAAGGTCACAGAAACTCTTTCATCCACGACCACTTCTACTTTATCAACTTTTCCTCGTATGCATACAAATCCTAATCCGAAAATAACGATATCCTGACCGTCAATATTTCCCTGATAGGTAATCTTCTTTAAATCAGAGATATTTTTTGAAATGGTAGGAGAAAGCTCTTTTCCCAGATGATTCTGCCACAGCTCATCTGCCTTTTCACATTTTCCGCGATGAAGCTTCATCTCATTGGAAAAATAACACGTAGCACTGACACCTTCAC
Source organism: Traorella sp. mt218 (assembly GCF_055420025.1). Lineage (NCBI taxonomy): Bacteria > Bacillati > Bacillota > Erysipelotrichia > Erysipelotrichales > Erysipelotrichaceae > Traorella > Traorella sp. mt218. The sequence goes on along the minus strand of NZ_JBVAYM010000037.1, from coordinate 786 downwards.
AGCCCCAAAGATCGATACGTGCATAACCGCCAATTGACAGTGACTGGTTGCCTTTTAGCTGATAGACCGTTGGTTTGATCGGTTTAAGTGGAATCAGCTTTTTCAGATCCTTATCTTCACAATACGTTAAAACGCTGCCTTTGGCCATAAGACCCGGTGTATCATAGATCTTATAATCTTCATACTCCATTTCAATCAATCCCAAGGTCGTACCCGGATGAGGACTGGTCGTAATCTTGGATTGCCGCAGCAACGCATTGACCAGCGTGCTCTTACCGGCATTGGCCATTCCCATCATCACGATATCTTTGCCGTTTCTCAACTGTGCAAAGGCCTCTAACAGATTGTCAATGCTCGGATTGTTTTCACTATACGCATGATGAACCAGATCCTCCACGATCACGACACCTTTCAGATCGATCCCTTCTTCTTTACACCGATGAATGATAAATTTTGATAATTTCTCATAACCGATCGATTTTGGAAGCAAATCACGTTTCGTTCCTACTAACAATATTTCTTTATTCCTGCCGTGCGCCATGATCCTTGAAAAAAGTCCTGCTTCAAAATCAAACAGATCGACGACATAACAGATCAAAGCATCCAGCTGATTCACTTCCTGCAGCACGCTATCCGCACTGATTCCCTGCCGATAACTTACCATGGCATCATTATAATGCGTCAAACGAAAGCAGCGCTGACAGATCACGGCATCGCTTTTAGGTGTATATCCGATTTTATTCGCATCCTCGCTTTGGAGCACAGCTCCGCATCCTAAACATTTTC
>NZ_JBVAYM010000036.1:0-11561 GCF_055420025.1 Traorella sp. mt218 | reverse complement strand
CCATATTTCTTTCATAGGATTAATAGAAAACAACATGGCAATTTGCCATGTTGGAACCTTAGAAGAAACTACCTGGCAACTTGCCAGGTATATTTCTGATAGAAAGAAAATAATTTTACAATTTGAAAGAACGAATATCATCGAGAATTTCAATGAGGCATTTTTCATAATTTTCTGCAATCGATTTCCAGTCGCCTTCAGTAGCAAGCACTTTTTCAATTTTCTGTGCCAGTTCTAGGAATATATTGCTTTGTTTCATGCTGTTCTTAATAGACCTCCCATATTTTCCTCAATACCGATTGCTCCGTATTCTGAACAGTTATCATCGTCTAAATTCAATACATAGGCATACGGGTATCCCATTGTCAATACTTGTCTGTCGTCTGACCATTCTTCAATATGCTGGCTGATGTAAAGAAGTGAGAGACATTCACCAAATTCAAAAAAGTTGTGAATAACGTGATAAACAACGTTCCCAGTTGTTTCTTCCCAATTTCGAATTAGGCTAGTATAATCTGGTTCGATTTCAAAAAGAAAGCTGTGAACGGATTGAAGAATTTCTCCTTCTAGAAAGGCTTCTTCTACACATTTGTCGAGATTAAGAAGCTTGATTCTTTCAATCGCCTCTTTTTTCTGCAAGTTTTTATCCATGATTTCTCCTCCTCTGCGGTATGCCGCTAACTTAGGTAAGGCTCATGTACCTTACACTTTCTTCGGATCAGCAGCCGAGGAGGGAAGTCAAGCGGCAAGCACTTTAGTGCGAGACGCCGTAGGGCAACGCTTGACGAGCGACTTGGATGCGATATTCCATATTTCTTTTAAAATACATCTGAGTATCAGGAATATATAAGTTTACAGAATGAAATAACAGCAAAAAGAACTTATGAGGGAACAGAAAAAAACAGGATTATAGTAATCCTGCTTAATGTAATACTGATACCTTTTTTTCTTCTTCTGGAATGTCACCAAGATAGATGACTACGGCATCGCATCTGTCTTGTCCCAATAAATTGCTGCCATTCATATTTCGAAAACTTGTTCTCAATCGTACTGTATGATTCTGCAATTTTTTAGGTGGATCAAGATAGAAACAAAATCCATAGCAACGTAGGATTTCTTCTTTCTGCATTTTTGTCTTTTCTTCAAAATATAACTGATGCACATCCGATAGTTCAACCGGAACCATTTCATCATCGTCGTCCGGACTCATTTTGATTTGAATTCCAACGATGATTTTATGCTTTTTTGTGATATTAGGCGAGTGAGCAAGCACGTAGAAATTGTATTTTTCAGAACAGTTTTTCTCATCGCTGACAATTTTATCAATACATTTTTCCATTACTGTTTCAAGATACATATCTTCAAATTCCTGCAAATGCTCGCACATCAGAGCTGCAACACTTTTTTTCTCCATCATTGTTTCGCAGGCGAAGTCTATAAATAATTTTTCAGCTAAATTATTCATAGTACACCTCCGTTGATTCTGAAAAGAGTTTTGAGATTTTCGCTTCTTCTTTCCTTTTAAAGTTTTTATTCATGACTTTTTTCCTCCTTTGTGGCATGGTAACCACGAACTCTGTAAGGCTCATGTACCTTACACTTTCTTCGGATCAGCGTCCGGGGAGGAAAATCAAGCGGCAAGCACTTTAGTGCGAGACGCCGTAGGGCAACGCTTGATGAGCGACTTGGATGCGATATTCCATACTTCTTTGTAAATATAAAGAAAAAAACATGGCATTTCATCTGCCATGCTGATTGAATAGATAAAGTGTATATAAGTGTTAAAGAAATATTCATTTTATTGAAAAGCAACAGAAAGTAGTTGGATGTTATCAACATTTAGTCTGTTCTTCAGCTAATACTTCAATTTTGTTTTCAATAAATGTTATTGCATCCATCTGTTCCAGATCGGATTTAGAAATCTCAAATTCCTCAATGATTTCTTCATTACTGTCATAGATCTTGCATAATCCGCCGTTTTCGTCATCACCGCGATACTCGTACTGGTAGCCAAAAAGTTCGTCACGAATTGTATCCTGCACCGGATCATTAAGATTTACAGTCTTATTTTGTTCTATCACTCGAATGAGATCTCTTGAACGTTCCTGTACAAATGATTCGATCACTTGTAGTCTTTCATCTTCAAAATTGTACAGATCATGCTTTTTAAAATGAAAATCGAATAACTGGCGTAGCTTTCTTATATCCTGTCGGCTGCAGAAAAGCGAAACAAGCTCATCATGAGGACGTCCTAATGCAGAATAACTGTGATCTTTGATATACTGTTCAATTTTACTGTTATCCAGGATATCTTTATTTGACAGATGCGAGAGCAAGGAGATCCCGTGATCGAATAGAGGCGCCATCTTTTCATATTGATTTGTTTCATTGTTTTTAAGAAAACCAAAATTTCCGAAATGACGATCTTCATTCAATAAAACAGCATCCAGCAGGATCATATCTTTAAATGAATCATAGGCGTTATTCTTTTTGATTACTTCTACAAGGGAAGTTAGCGTACTGTCCTGCAGAAGCTTTCCAATAGGGACAAATGAATGATCCAAAGAAGTAAAATTACGGCACGTGCTTGCCAGAATGTTTTTCCATTTTTCAAGGTTATATGTGACATGCTCTATCCCCATAGCTTCAGCAACCTGTGCCGCATAATATTCAGTATATGGCTCGTTGCCCCCGTTTGAAAATTCTAAAGGATTTGTACCGCCTTTATATAGATAGAGGGAACTGTCGATCCTTCTCCAGCATTTAGGAAGCATTCCATTGGTCGTCATTTCAGGGCTTGGCGATAATTCTTTGATCGTATCGCTGTATCCTGTAAAAGCAACAAGACTTAATGCTTCAGAAAAGCTGTTTTCATAAAGATTATATTCTCTGAAAGTACCGGAGAATTCTTTTTTTGTTACCCAGTAAACATCATTTACACTAAGTCCCAGGCAAACATCAAGAAGACCTGCCAGATCATGTCTTTGCAGCCCTTGAGAAGACAGGATTTCTTCAACAAAAGTTCGATTTCTCGGAATCATTCTTCTTCTTAGCCACTCAAGAAGAGAATCGTTATTATAAACTTTTTCTGGATAGTCATCTTTAGCCTCACTCATTGAAACTATGCTGACAGAGTAATCGCCTAATTCATTTTTATTTAATTCGAATTCGATAAGCGGCATATCTTTTTTCTTTAACTGATATCTAGCCAATGAAACCACCTCCTTATTAATAATAGATCTCTTTTTCTGCATTTTAGCATAATTCATTTATAGATGCAATGAAACATATTGTTATGGAATTTAATAAAGAAAAGATATTTTTTCTCCAGCAAGCATATAGGCAATATACTCTTTTTTATCTTTTACAGAAAACGATGTAATTTGCTGAGTGGAAATATTAAAAGAAAGTTACCTGGCAATTTGCCAGGTATGACTATTTATGATTCTTTATGTTATCTAAACCTCGAAGAATACTTTCTATTAATTCATTTTCCTCATTTATTGAGTAATACTTATATTGAGAAAGAGAAGGGAATATGCTGTCGGGATCAATATCATCCAGCTTTAGAATTCTCCAATCTTTTTTATTCGCAACTACATTTGCAAATGCGGTTTTAAATTCAGCTTTTGCATTTAATGACATTTCATAATTTTTGCTAATGATCAGCAGAACCATATCACATTGCCATATTCCTTTCATAATGGCCTCATGAAGATGCTCTCCTCCTTCAATATTCTTTTTATCTATCCATATATTTAAACCAATGTCTTCAAGATGATCAACGATCCTTTGAACGATTTCATTATCTTTCCAGGAATAGGATATGAATAATTTTGGCTGATATTCAGGAGTCAAATGAAAACCTCTTTGTTCTAGTTCCGAATCTTCTAAAAAGTAAAAGAGTTCCTGAAAAGATAATCTTATATATTCTTCATCAGCTTTATGGTGAATGCTGCAGCAATTCCATAGCCTTGATTTCATTTCTTCAAATAGATCCTTCAATGTTTTATCTGAATAAAGGACGATACCACATGAATTTAAATAATTTCGGATTGCTTCAATTTTATTTTGGTCTTCAGCAACCAGTGCAACTAATGAATCCAGTTTTCCTGGAATATTATTGACGCATAATAAACAAAGATCATTTTCTGATAGTCTGCTGTTAATCCAGTGTACAGTCTTGATATATTCTGTTCGGGATCCATAGGGAATTTTAAAATAGTGCATTTTACGAGTCATTAGAAATCTCCTTGAAATCATTACGTTATTATTATATATCACTACGGGAAAAAAAGGAGACTCTTTTAATTCGAGAAATGATAGAAATCCTATAAAATGAAACAAGTATGAATTGGAATTGTTTTGCTTTTCCAAACATATTATATAGTCTTCAGAACAGACATCTGATTTTATTTTATCAAAATTCCTGTAAAATAAATCTTCGGAAATATTTTTCATAATTGGCTTTCATCCCGTTATTTCAAGTAATTTATCTTTTCGCCAACAAGCGTATAGGCAATATACTCTTTTTTATCTTTCGTTTTTAAAGGAGTTGCCTGAATCCGTCCCTGAATACTGATCAGATTGCCATTTTTACAGTGTTCCATGATAGTTTCAGCGTTGGATTGCCATAGTTCTATCTCCATCAGGTCTATGTCATATTTTCCTTCTTTATTGGTAAAGTTTCTCATAGATTCAACTTTGATTTTTAAAAATTTGGTACCATTTTCTGTTTGCTGCAATTTGCTTATTTTTTTTATTTTTCCTTCTATTACGAATAGATTCAGCATATAATCACTCCCCTCTGTCTGATGCCTATCTGTTATATGAACGTTCAATCTGCAGCTTATCTGAAAGATCTTTAATTGTCATGATCCAGTCTTCGTCTTTTAACTGATCGATGTCACCGATCTGCTGAAGATATAGGATGAGTTCTTCTTTATTACTGGACTGCTGGAATGCTTCAGCCTGAATTTCTGTAATCTGTTCGCTTTCTTCCAGGTCATTGAGTTTGCTATCATAATAACGGTCAAGTGATTCTTCAAATTCTTTATAATTTTTTAAGATAACAGGTTTCATATCTTCTACAGAAGGAAGCTGAATTTCCTTATCCTTTAACAGTTCGTCAGACAGAAAGCAGACTCCAATAAGATCTTCAGCTGTGACTCTATCCATTTTGCTGATCACCTGTTTCACAGTATTCAGCTGATATTGATTCATCATGTTAAGCTGCATAGAAAGAAGATTGATTTCCTGCGGGTCACCGATGGGTAGTTTTGGAATAAAGGCATATTCTTTTGGAAGGTACCGTTCTGTTATGTAGTGTGTTCCATCACCTATAAGGTCTTTCTGAAGCTGAGACAGCTGATCGGGATCTTTTGGAAAAGAAAACCCTTCACCATCAAAATAATAATCGAGATATTTAATAAAATGCGGGGTCAATTCTGACATTAAATCACTCCTTTCGGTTTACATGGCAAATTGCCATGTATTATTCATTATCTGTGTTAACATCACCATCAAGATAAATGAAGCCGATAAAATAGCCTCCGCCATTGCTTTGCCGATTTATCAGCCAGCTGATATCACCGGAATTGATCCGGATGCTCTGTATAGCCTTTTCCAGTGTTGTCCACTTTAACAGGCTTGTTCCACTGGCATTTCCTTCTGAAATCGTAATTGTTTCACCGTCATATGATTCGACATAAGCAACATGCTGAAGATCTCCGCCCCATACGACGATTGAGTTTTTAGCAGGAGCCTGTCCTACACTGTAACCTTTTGCCGCAGCGGTCTCATACCAGGTTCTTGCATCTCCAAGGGGAAGATCCTGAAATCTTTTGTTATTGACTTCATTAACTCTTGCGTAGACATACCATGTACACTGACCGGTCCAGCCTGCATTTGAAAATGGATTAAATGGCGATCTATAGGTTTCACCATAATAGTTTGCAGGAAAATCAATTGATCCCATTCCTTCATCTCCAGGATCATAAAGACTTGTACCTAAGAATTGAATCAGATTCTCATCGCTTATATTTTCGAGACCTTTATAGAAATCAGTTTTCTTCAGATTTTCTAAATATTCTTCACTGGATACAATAACAGAACCACAGGATTGCTGAGATTCATCTTCACAGACCTCCTTGGTGAATAAGCTTTTTAACTGTTCAAGCGATTCTCCTGTAGGACGCTGATCATTCAGATAGTGCGGTAAAATCAGCCACATAATGTTAACGTATATATTTTCACTATAAAGCTCGCTGAGGAAAGGCTCGTAGAAATTCTGATAATCTTCGGTACCGTTATTGCTTGAAAAGTAGGTCTGCATGATCTCTGAAGCCGAGGTCGTATCGCCGGATATGATACTTTCTTTTACAAAGGAACTGTTTCCTCCGGAAAGAGACGGAACTACAGCTCCTGCTATAAGAGAGAAAACAAGGATTGCGGCAAATCCATAAATCATAGTTTTAGTCTTCACCATGCTACATTTCCTTGAGTTCGTTCTGAGTCGGTATGACATGAATAGGGATATGCCGCTGACCGCAGATGAATAGGGCGTCTCCCTGAAGACTGCTTTCTATAAACTGCATCTCGTTGTTATTAAGATCGATCAGTTTTGACAAATCTTCAATCGATCCTTTTTCAAGATGCATAATGATTCTGTACGGCGAGTTGTCAAAGATTGCTTTTCCATGAGTAATGATGCGTTTGTCAGTGAAATCTCTTGGCTGCTGTGTACCAATGACACAGACATTATTGTATTTACGGGAACGGCGTACCATCTGTGCGAGAAGCTTGCTGATTACTTCTTCAAGCATCTGTGTTGAGGCTTCATCAAGAATAAAAGCGCTCAGTTCGGAATCATCAAGACACAGTGACCAGGCATACTGATAGATGACTCTTGTTAAAGCATTGACGATCTTATCGTCCTTTGTAAAGAGTATTTTTGTACCGAATCCGATGATATTGCGGTCACCGTCACTTGGCTTGATGGTCGTATGTCCATTGAGATAGATGCTGTATTCATTGAGTATAGGCTTGATCTTCAGCTTCAGATCGTTCAGCAGAGATACCACTTTCTCTTTTCCTTCCATATTCAGATTTTCTTCGATCATAAGATTCAGAGTTTTATCAAAATCTGTAAAAGTAGGGAAGCGGTCTGACGGCATGCCTTTAAATGAATCGGAAAAGGTGATTCCATGTTCTGCGTAAGTTCGTATGACGACATCGCCAACGATTGAAAGCGAGTCATCGGATATGGAAGGCGACAGATATGAAAGGATGATCTTGATATCATCGATATTGTTATAAATGGACGTTTCCGTATCCCACATAACTGAAGCATCCTCATCTTCTTCAACGCTGTTCGGCTTCAGATCGAAAACGTTGATAATGTTTCCTTTTCTTCCCATGTTGATAAAGGAGCCGCCATATTTTCGGATCATTTTTCCATTCTTGTTTTCAGGATCGATCCAGACGATCTTTGCTTTTTTTCGTATAAAATAGCGGATCAGCAATGACATGGTAGTTGTTTTGCCGCTTCCAGTATCGCCAGCTAGAACGATATTGCCGGCCTTTCTTCCTTCCTTTTTTGCTTCATCTTCTTCGTTGATCCATTTAAAAGGATCAAACAGTATAATTCCGTGATTGACATGCTCGTGTCCTAGGATGAAGCCGTATTTATCTTTCAGTGTTTCAAATACAAAAGGATAGAGTCCGGCTGTTCCTAGAGAGGGAAGAGGGACCCCTAAATTTTCTTCGATTACTTTCGGGAGTCCGGTTTCTGTAAACAGGGGAGAAGCAGCTTTAAAAAGCTGTTCCTGCATCAGCTTGGCAGAAAAAAGACTGAATCCCTGAGTCTGAAGCGATGATTTGAAATCTTTTGTCTTCTTGTTCAGATCATCCAGATTATCTGCCATGACAGTAAAACAGATTGTTACGTTCTGTGTCATATCCTTTGAATTGATGATTTCATTGACATACTGATTCATGGAGGCCAGTTCATCGCTGAGCTGTTCCAGTCTGAATCTGTCATTTTCGGAATTTTTATATTCTTCTTTTTTATCGTTGAACTCTTTTTTCAGAAGCGATGCACAGTCCATGTCCAGCCTTTCCGTAACGATCTGCATCTTGATATGTGGAATGGCCGCATACTGAGAAAGCAGTCCTAACGAGAATTCCCGCGGCAGCTGTGTTACCAGCAGATTGCGAGCATATTTTTCTCCAATCATATAATAAGTACCTTTGAAGGCAAGATCCATCGGAGTCAGACGCGATTTCTTTACTAATCGTTCATTATTCCATATCATCTATCAATTCCTCCTGTTCTTCTTTATCATCGGTGTCATATCCGTACTCTTTTCCTGGAAGGACTTCATAATCTTCATCTTTCAGACTGGAAAAGATTCCATGAGAAAAATAAAAATTATTGATCATCGGATTTTCATACAGATAAGCAAGAAAATTTTCATAGTCGCAATCATCAAGTTCTTTAAACCGGTATCCTGTAGACAGGAACAGTCCTACGAGCTGATTGTATTTTTTTACACAGTTTTCATAGTTATGGTCTTTGACCATGAGGAAGAATTCAATTTCTACATGCGTCTGTTGAAACCAAGCAGCTTTCTCAAAGTCGTTCTCGATCATTTCCCAGATTACAGGATCTTCCTCCTCCTGCATCTGTTTAGAAAGCTCGCTGAGATGTGCATCAAGGTTTACAGGATTGTGACAGACTGCCCAGTAAAGCTTAAAGTTAATTTGATTCAGAACGGAACGGATCTGATTGATGGCGACAAACTGGGCATTGCTGTTTTCGATAAAAAGATTGCGTGGAATCAGCTTAATGCCAAGAATATATTCTTCCGTCTTTTTTGATTTAAGAACAATCATATTGTCTCTGATTCGCTCGACATGACTCCAGGCAAGGGATGTAGCCAGTTTCTTTTTTGTGCGCTCTGCTTTCCTGATTTCTTTTTGTTTTGCTTTTTCAGGACTCAATTTTTTCTTCATACTTATAAATTCCTTCCCATATATATTTCTTCGGCTCTTTCATAATTCTTATTTTTAAAATAATATATTCCATCATATTGTGATAGGTACTGTATGGAACCACCAGAAAAGTAGAGGCAACCAGCGGAACCAGCAGAAGAAAAAAGATACCAGGATGGATAGATAAATCGCTGGTCAGATAGAATAAATTTGACACGATAGAAAAAGTCCATCCTACGATAAGCAATATGAGATCGATGATACGAAAACGTCTTGCAATAAGACGGGATTTTTTAAAATTGCTTGGTGAATAAAACCTTATCAAATAAAATCATCTCCTTCTTCTATTGGGTTCTGTCCAGAAACACCTGCTGGATTGTTTGCCGGACCTCGAACTGCGTGATAAAGATTGCTTGCTGTCTGGAAGCCGGTATTCTTAGTAACGTAGCCTCTTCTGGTTGAAACCGACTTTTGGCCTAGAATTCTGTTGGCTGAGGCAACATACATGGCACTGCTGAATTTAGCGGCCGTTGGATGCTGATTTGCGAAGTTTCTTGCAAATGTATTGCTTCGTGTGAGACGCGGAGCTTCTGAACTAGCTGTCGGCTGTGATGTTTCAGTATTGCTGGCACCGGACTGTACAGGTCCGGAATCGACAATCCCCGCATTGCTGTATGAATAGTTAGCTCCTCCGGCAGAAGTGCTGAAACTGCCCATACCGTATGGAGCCGAGCTTTCCTGTGTCCGTGGCTGATCTCCCCAGAAGGATTGTTCCATGCCGGCTTGATGGAGTGCCTGGGAGGGCTGCCCGCGATTCATGCCCGTTGGATCTACTCCCGTATATTTAGCTGCATTCATCTGTTTTTCAGTAGGATCTCTGAAATATGAGCTATTCATTGAACCGTTGCTTCCATCAGAAAATCCTCCTGCACCTCCGCCTCCTCCAAAAGGCGAGAAACCGTTAGTACCGGATACTCCAGGCAGAGGACCTCCACCGCTTCCGTCACCGGAGTCATGACCGCCTAAGCTTCGTCCGCCAAGAAGACGGCCACCGCCATAGATGCCTGCCGCTCCGGCAGTAACAGCTGCTGATGTGAGCATGCTTCCAGCTGCTCGGATTCCGCCGGCAAACGAAGTTGCTGTATGAATTGCCTGCATTGACTGCATAGCACCCATGCCGTCACCGCCAATGATCTGTGCAACACTTGAAGGACCAGTGAGGATACAAAGCAGACCGCCCAAAAATACCATCGTTCTTGCGATTACACCTAAATTAGCGATAGCCGTTGATGACGTTACCACTAATACGAATTTAAAAAGCAGGATCTGAAGGAAGTTATTCATCAGGTCTGCTGCCAGCAGGCGTACCCATCTTGAAAAAGACTCGTCATTAAAAGAAACGAGTCCGCTGATTGGTATAGGTGAAATAAGAATCTTGAATCCTATATCAAGAAGTCGTTTGCCAAATTCAAGTGAAACTAAAACGATAGCATAACAGGCAATTGCTGCTTCGACAAGCAGAAAAATCAATGCTGTCGTATCAGGAAAATAGTAGTATTCGCCGTCGGCGCCAAGAAGCCAGGCTAAAGCTCCGCCGATGATAGGAACATTGCCTTCCAGCCATCCTTCCAGACCGGTTGATGAATTGATATCAATCACCTGATAAGGCGGGTAGATACCATCGGCAGCAGACGAATAGATTAGATAAGACGGGGTGCCCTGATAGGTCGCATAGACCTCGTCGATATATTCATCGATAATTTCATTTCCCGTATGTTCTGGCACATACTCGATAACGTTGTTTTCAACCTGAAAGAGTTCTGATGAAGTTTCGATCATATCTGAAGCAAATCCTGTAAAGAACGAAACAGTCATTGGTAGAAACAATATTACGGTACAAATTACACCGATCTTTACGATAATCTGAAATGGATTAAATTTATCCAGCAGATCCTCATTGAGACTTACTTTCAGATATAGAGAAACGACACGAACAAAAGTAAGAAAAGCGATAAAGATACACAGGATTCCCCACCACTGCCATAAAGTCGTGCTAGAGCTGATATCGAACGCTGCTATTGATTCCATAGCATTGTACAGGGAGTCCATAATAAAGAACATTCCTTTTAAAAACAGCCATAGTATCCATCGAAAAGCATCGATAATGAGATCCATAATTCAACTCCTTATTCAACAAGACCGAAGATCTTAAAGAATGTTGGTATAAGTTCAACAATGATCGTTGTTACAAGGATCGTAATGCCTGTTTTTTTGAATGGCCGCTGTTCTTTCTCGTTTTCATCTTTTCCAAGCCATCCTATGTAAGACACCAGAAGTACAAACATTCCAGTAATGGGGATTGCCCATAGCGCAAAGTCTGTTAACGGAGTAAACCATTCATTAAATGTATTTCTTGCTTCATCTTCATTGAATGATGGGGTAACAAGAAATACCGGGATTGTATAAAAGAAAATTTTCAATTTATTCATTTTTATATTCCTTTCTAGCCTGGCAGATTGCCAGGTAATAAAAAAACATGGCAATTTGCCATGTTGTAAATCATTTTA
>NZ_JBVAYM010000035.1:0-15719 GCF_055420025.1 Traorella sp. mt218 | reverse complement strand
ACATGCATGGCAGTCATTATCCTTAGGCTTATTCTTATCTATATTTATATCTTATATGTTTTATATTATTTATTATATTATTATTAAAAAAAGCAGTTAACACTGCTTTCTAGTCCTCATCCTCTTTTCTCACATAACCACAGACATCATAATTGGCACAGCTCGGATTACAAGCCTTTCTTGCTGCTTTTCTTACCTCGCTCGGAATAAACGATGTAATTTCATCATCATCATAACCTACGACCAAATTCGTTTCATTTAATATAATCGGTCTTTTCATAATGCTTGGATTCTCACGAATGAACTGAACAAGCTCATTCAATCCCATATCATCCAAATTTACATCCATTTCCTGAAATACTTTTGAACGTGTTGAAATAATATCTTCTGTACCATTTTCGGTTCTTGACAAAAGATATTTGATTTCATCCTCTTTCAGTAATGTAGTGAATATGTTTTTCTCAACAAACTTTAAATCATTATCTTTGAGCCATTGTTTTGCCTTCCTGCAGGAAGCACAGCCCGGAGATGTATATAAAATAATCAAGCACATCCCTCCTTTCTTTTAATTATATATGATAATAAAATAATTTCAATTGTTTTTTCACACTTGTTTTTTTAAAAGAAAGAGTGTATCATAATGACAAAGCTATGAAGAAACGAAGTAAGTGCTTTGGATCATGCAGAGATATTCCGGCTGGTGAAAGGAATACAAAAAAGTATCTGAAATTGGGGTTTTGGAGCATTTGCCGGCATAAGTCGGCAGACGGTAGATCCGTTATCGCAAGAGTGGCTCTTATGAGCAAATTGGGTGGTACCGCGTATTTTTACGTCCCTGTAAGGGACGTTTTTTTATTTAGGAGGGTGTGATTATGAAAAGAATGTTGAGTGGCATCAAGCCAACCGGTAAATTGACGCTGGGAAACTATATTGGCGCAATCCGTGAATTCATCAAATATCAGGATGAATATGAAATGTTTATCTTTATCGCAAATCTGCATGCGATAACCGTGCCATGTGATCCAAAAGAATTAAAGAAAAATACCAAGGATCTGATTGCCCTATATTTAGCTTGTGGTCTTGATCCGAAAAAAGTTACCTTATTTCTCCAAAGCGATGTTCATGAACACGCAGAGCTTGGCTGGATGCTGACCTGCCATTCTTATATGGGAGAATTGCAGCGAATGACCCAATATAAGGACAAGGTCGCTAAGGGAGAACAAAATCTTACTGCCGGTTTATTTACGTATCCATGTCTGATGGCAGCAGATATCTTGCTTTATGATGCTGACTATGTACCCGTAGGCATCGACCAGAAGCAGCATGTTGAACTGACTCGGGATATTGCCATCCGTTTCAATAACCGCTATGGTGAAACCTTCGTCGTTCCGGAGCCATTGGTGACAAAGGTAGGAGCCAAAATTTATTCATTAACTGAACCGACAAAGAAAATGAGCAAATCTGAAAATGATGACAAAAGTACGATTTATCTCTTAGATGATCCTAAGCTCGCAAAAAAGAAAATCATGTCAGCAGTCACAGATTCACTCGGCATCATTCAATATGATCCTGAAAATCAACCGGGTCTTGCCAATCTGCTTACGATTCAGGCAGCTTTGAGCGGTGAAGCGATCGAATCAATCGTAGAACGTTATCAAGGTAAAGGATATGGCGAATTAAAAAAAGAAATCGGTGCTACGGTTGAAAGTTTCTTAAGCGACCTGCAGGAAAAATATCGTGATATTTTAGCGAGCGGTATTTGTGAAAGTGTACTCGCCGACGGCAAACAGCAGGCACAGGCTGTCGCCTTTAAAAAAGTAAGAAAAGTTAAAAAGAAATTAGGCTTTCAGATCTTCAGCTAATCAATCACCTCCCTTACGATAAAAGGGAGGTTTTTTTATGTTTCTGAACATTCTTTTATATGCAAGAAAGCAACTTTTCCATGATCAAAAAGTATCATACTTATCATCGACAATCTAAATAAATCACTTGCCGGTTTATCGACACCTTTTTGTCATACATAAAAACCCTCCCTACCGGTTATCCGGTAAAGAGGGTATATCTTTTCTTATTCTACGCTAATAATAAATGAATACACCGGTTGTCCGCCGTCTATGACTTCTACTTCCACATCCGGATAATGCTCCTCAAGATAAGCTTCGATCTCACTGCATTCTTCTTCGCTGACATCTTCACCTGTAAACAATGTTACCAGCTCACTGTCTTCATCGATCATATGAGAAAGCAGATAACGGGTACTTGCTGTTTTATCAGGAAGCGATACGATGATATCCTTTTCTTTGATACCCATATATTCATTTTCCTTGATTTCCAGTCCCTCATAAGTCGTATCCTTGATTGCGAAGGTTACCTGACCTGTCTTTACATGCTCAACAGCTGCCATCATATTTTCGCGATTCGTCTGGGCATCTACTTCCGGATTGAAATTGATCAATGCCGCATACCCCTGTGGTATTGATTTGGTTGGCAGTACGATCACTTCGACCTGATCCGCATCACAGATGCTTTCAGCCTGCTGCGCTGCCAGTACGATATTCGAGTTATTCGGTAAAACAAAGATATGACGTGCATTACATGAATTGATAGCTTCTACAAAATCTTCCGTAGAAGGATTCATCGTCTGGCCACCGCTGATCACGACATCGGCTCTGAGTTCTTTAAAGACATTGCTTAATCCTTCACCGGCCGCAACCGTAATGATGGCATATTCTTTTTCCGGATGATCCTTAAACTCTTCCTGTGCATTCACCATGATATTTTCATGCTGGACAGACATATTTTCAATCTTCAGCTTTAAAAATTCACCATAGCGCTGTCCGAGATTCAAAGCATCCCCCGGTGTCAGTGTATGGACATGCACCTTGACGATATCATCATCCTGAACGACCACCAATGAATTACCGATTCGTGACAAGGATTCTTTCAATGCATCTTCCTTGAAAGTCTTCATGCCCTGATCGCTTAACTGAATGATAAACTCAGTACAATAGCCGAATTCTTCACTTTCCACAGCACTCTGCGCACCTTCAACAGCAGCGGCTTCACTTTTTTCCAAAAATTCGCCCCGCAAGGCCATCGCAAAGCCCTGAAGCACTAAAAGAAGACCTGCACCGCCGCTATCGACAACACCTACTTCTTTCAATACCGGTAAAAGTTCCGGGGTCCTTTTCAAAGATTCATCCGCCTCTTTCACCAGATATTCCAATACTTCCAAAGGTGTTACATCTTCCTTGCCTGTCGCAAAAGCCAAAGTATAGTCGGCCGACTCACGAATCACCGTTAAGATCGTTCCCTCTACCGGACGCATGACCGCTTTATAAGCCACACGGGAACCATTGACGAAAGCCTCTGCCAGTTCTAATCCGCTAATATCTTTCTTTCCGTCAAAACTCTGGTAAACACCTCTGAAGATCTGTGACAGGATCACCCCTGAATTTCCTCTGGCACCCATCAAAAGTCCCTTGGAAAGTCTTTTCGCGATCTCATCTACACGATCCGATCCACAAGCCAAGGCATCCTTGACACCTGCTGAGAATGTCATAGACATATTCGTTCCCGTATCACCATCAGGTACCGGAAATACATTCAAAGCATCAATATCCGTATAGTGATTGCCTAAATGGATGGCACCATTTTCAATCATTCTTTTAAATGTTAAAGCATCTATCTTTTCCATAATCCACCTATTTCATCATCTTAACGCCTTGAACATAAATATTGATATTGCCGAATTCAAGTTCAAGCGATTTCTCTAAAACATATTTTACTTTCTTCTGTACTTCATGAACGACTTCACTGATCTTAACGCCATGACTTACAATAATATATAGATCCAGATCAAGATGTCCTTCATTTTCATGAACGATAACTCCTCTTGAATAATTTTCTTTTTTCAAAATCTCAGCTAATCCATCCTGAAATACTTTCTGGCTTGCCATACCGACTACGCCATAACATTCAGTAACGACTCCACCTGCCAGTGATGCAATCGCTTCTATCGAAATATTGATATTTCCATACTGCGTACTCTTTGAAATAGACATACAAATTCCTCCATTTTATATCATTATAAACCATTTATCATGTAAAGGCAAAGTTTACTCATTATTTTGTGGATTTTCTTCACCTGAAGAATTTACACAATCCGTATTTTGCTTAATGATATTTCCACTATATTCATCCATGAAAAGACAGACATGTGTCCCTTCCAGCTGCGGCAAGATCTTTTTATAACTATTTAATAAATGAATGCCATTATAGCTGGTCGTGATCCGATTGCCATCATTCATGACGATCCGCACCATATTCGCATTATAGCTTTCCGAATGCGGTAAGATCTCACTCACCATAGCTAAGACCTCCGTATCCACATCCTCAAAGGCATCATCGAGCAATTGCAGCTGATCATCTGTAAACGCACCGATCCGCGGCACATTTTGAAGCTCAATGTCATGGATCGTCTGAATTCCGACACCCTGTATCAGAACCTGTGAAGGATCGCTGCTTAAATAACCGATCACCTTTTCCTCTTCGATAGTAATCGTAAAGCCTCCTTGAAGATCCTTGCTTAAGGAAGCGGATTTGATTAAAGGATCCTGCTTTAGAAGATGGTTGACCCAAAAACGTATGGTCAGCAGATAAGAAGAGTTATAATCCAAATGGGCCTTTTCTAAGATCTGTTCATCTGAATAATAGGTATTGTTCAACACGGTGAACGATTTGACCTTTGACATATCACTGAGAAGATAGAAAACCAAAAGACACAAGGCACATAAAAGAAAAACGAGCCGTATCAGTTTTCGTTTTCTTTTTTTTCGGCGTTTTCTTTCTGCTTGCCGAAGTAGTTTTTCCTCAATGCTTAAGATCTTCTCTTCCAATTAAAACACTCCACTTCTGCTTTCAGAAAAACATTAAATTTCTCATAGACAGATTTTTGAATCAGCTCTATCAGATCATAGATATCCTGTGCTTTTGCTTCCTTCTCATTCACGATAAAGTTAGCATGCTTCTCACTTACCTTTGCACCATTGATGCTCTTTCCCCGCAATCCGCTCTCTTCGATATACTTCCAGGCAGGCATCTCTTCCGGATTTTTAAATACGCTTCCGGCACTCGGCTTGTCTAAAGGCTGTGAAGCCATTCGTCGTTCACGACGACTATCCATCAGCTCTTTGATCTCAAGCGGATCCTTTGGCGTCAGATGGAATCGTACAGCTAAGATGACCCAGTCAGGATGTTTTTTAAAGATACTGCTGCGATAAGAAAATTCACATTCCTCAACGCTCATCCACACACAGTTACCTTCCTTAAGCACCCAGACCGCTTCAACGACATCCTTCATCGCACTCTTATAAGCACCGGCATTCATAAAGCAGGCACCGCCTACCGTTCCCGGAATCCCGCTGGCAAATTCAAGACCGCTAAGTCCTCTTTTCATTGCTTCATGCGAAAGATAGATGATGCTCTGCCCCGCATAAGCGCTGACCTTATTCTTTTCAAAAACGACTTCATTAAAATATCTGTCCAGACAAATGACCATGCCTTCATAATCATCATCACTGACTAATAAATTACTTCCTTTGCCAATGATCTTCGTTTCGATCTGATTTTCTTTCGCATCTTTCAAAAGACGCATCAAAGCAATCTCATTTTTCGGATATACAAAGTAACGGGCCTTTCCTCCTACTTTATATGTCGTATGCAGAGCCAACGGCTCATTTTCTAAAACATCACAATATTCATTTAAATGGCTGATCCATTCATTCATTCTTTTCACCCTACCAATTCTTCTATCCAATCCAGCATGTCATCACTGGCATTTGGAAATCCTGCCGCTTTCGCATTCTTCTTCATTTCATTTTTCAGACGTTCATTTTTTAATATACGCGACACTTTTTCAAACAACGTATTTGCATTTAAATCTTTTTCTTCGATCATAAAGGCACATTTCTTTTCAACAAGGACGCTGGCATTATAAAACTGATGATTGTTTGCAACATACGGCGATGGAATCAGGATGCTCGGAATACCAAAAGCCGTAATTTCAGCTGCCGTCGTGGCACCTGCCCGGCAAATGATGCAATCCACTTTTTCAAGGATCGCCAATTGATCGACATATTCCACCACTTTGATATTATCGCATGCAATCGCTTTGCTGACGGTTTCATAGTTTCCCCGGCCGCACACAAAAAGAATCTGATTTTTCGGATCAATTTCCGGCAAAGCCTGTATCATCGCTTCATTCACGCTTGTAGAACCTAATGAGCCCATCACAACCAAAAGCAGCGGTTTAGAGGGATCTAAACCTAATGAGTTATAATATTCCTGATTAAAAGGATGCTTTTTCACGATACTGGCTCTTGGATTTCCTAAAAGCCTTGTCTTGCTTCGGTCACATTCATCAAAGCATTTCTCGTAACAGATAACAATTGCATCTGCAAATTTCATGCACAGCTTATTTGCCTTGCCAACGATGGAATTTTGCTCATGCAGCATCGTCTTCACCTTCCTGCTATGAGCAGCCATCATGACTGGCGCACTGACATATCCGCCAAAACCAATCGCAATATCCGGCTTGAAATCTTTTACGATTTTTAAAGCCTTCACATAGGAAGTGCTCATCTGCCCCAGTGCCTTCAGCTTATTTAAAATACTGCCGCTCAGCCCGCTCGCTTCCAATCCGATAAAACGATAGCCATGCTGGGGAATCTCCTTCGATTCCATTCGATTCTTATTTCCTACAAAAAGTATTTCACAGTCTGCATACCGATTCTTAGCAGCATCTGCCAAAGCCAGTGCCGGATAGATATGTCCGCCTGTACCTCCTGTCGCAATCAAAATCCTCATGAAATACACCTCTTGTGTATTATAGCACGTGTTATCACATTTTTGAATGAGAAATTCCTGAAATCAATCCCTGTATCTTCCTTATACTATTAAAAATCACTTTTCGTTCAAAATAAAATTCTAACTATATCTAATCATAAATTTAAAGGATCAAAAAGAATAAATCTTTTTGATCCCTTAGAAAACGCTTTTTCATGAAGTCTATTCCGTTCGGATATGACTAAATAAAACCCCGATATTTACAATTCCGCTTACTCCGATCAAAACATAGATAATGTTTGTAAGCAAGCTATCTGAGAAAAGAAGAGTTACTAGATTTAAATTAAGAATTCCGATCAATCCCCAGTTAATGGCACCGATTACCGTTAAAACCAAACAGCTTTTTTGTATTGTTTCCATAAGTTCTCCTTAATCATAGTCTATCCCTGCAAGCAAACTTTATTCAAAACCATTAATTACTTTTTATGATGAGAAATTCCTGAAACAAATCCCAGCATCGTCATCATCACCACAAGTGAGCTTCCCCCATAAGAGAATAAGGGCAATGTGATACCGGTGACAGGAAACGCTCCTACGACGACACCGAGATTGATTCCGACCTGAATGGCAAACAATGAGATCATTCCGATTCCCACATATCCTTCAAAAGATGAATCGGCATGGATACAGATTTCAACACCCTTATAAACGATCAAAAAAAACATGAAGATCAAAACTGCACCGCCAATAAAACCAAATTCTTCCGCAAAGATAGAAAAGATAAAATCGGTTTGCGGCTCCGGCAGATAAAACTGTTTCTGAATCGATGTATTAAAGCCCCTGCCTAACAATCCTCCCGGAGCAATGGCATAAAGCGACTGGATCATTTGAAAGCCGCTGCCTAAAGGATCCTTCCATGGGTCTAAAAATGAGGTGATCCTCTCTAAGCGATAAGGAGCTGAAAGAATCAAGGCAGCTAATGCACCGATTCCCATGATGCCTCCTTTGATAAAATAAGAATAGGGACAACCGGCAACAAAGACCATGACAACGATGCTGCAAAGCATGACGATTCCGCTACCGAAATCCGGCTGCAGCATGATCAGTCCAAAACCACCTAAAACCAATAACAGAAGCGGAAATAAATCTTTGACAAAAGAAGATATTCTTTTTTTCTTTGATAAATAATGTGCACTAGTAAGGATCATCGCAAATTTTAAAAACTCTGATGGCTGTATATACAAGCTGGCTAACTTAAACCAGCTGCGTGACCCATTACGTTCTACTCCAATGCCCGGAATCAGCACCAGTACCATTGCTGCTAATGTCAGTGCCATGATCCAGCGATGATATTTTTCTATCTTTTTTAAATGAATCTGTGCCGCTATTACATAACCGATACCACCAATACATGCGAAAATGATTTGTCGTTTGATAAAATAAGCACCATCTTGATATTTGAACTGTGCCCACATCAGTGAGGCACTGTAAACCTCCATTAATCCCAAAAGCATCACAGCAAAAACAAGAAGCGTAAAAAAAACCGTCTTTTTCCGGAACACAAGTCACCTCATCCTATTATATTCTTCCAGGAGCAGGAAAATGATTTCATGATCAAAACCTGACATGAACAAAAGCTTTTATAACACTAAAAAAACATAAAAAAAAGGACTGTTTCTTCTACAATCCTTCTTATTCAATAGGTTCCTGCCAGAATCTTCCTTCCAGCGTCTGCGTCTTGATGACATTAACAAAAGCATGCTCATCAATTTCATGAACCAGCTTCATAACAGCCTTGAGCTGTTCATTTGAAACAACCGTATAAAGCATCGTTACATTTTCCTTCAGATAACAGCCAATTCCCTCAAAACGGGTAACACCGTGATGCGTATAGACCAAAAGTTTCTCTTCAAGCTCATCCGCTTTGGTTGTCATGATATTCAACGTCACTTTTTTATATTTCACATGAAGCATATTTACGACCTGTGTCGAAACAAACTGGAAGATGATCGAATACAGGGCTGTATCCCAGCCAAACAAAGCACCTGCCACTACCAGCATGATCACATTGAAGCCCAGCACATAATTCCAGCTCTCCGTGTCAAAGCGTTTTGAGATATACATCGCCAAAAAGTCAGTACCTCCGGAGCTGGCGCCCCCTTTTAGCGTAAGCCCTATGGATGTTCCATTTAAGATACCGCCAAACACTGCGATCAGAAGTGGATCGATCGTCACCGTCCGCTGTGGAATGACATCGACCAGAAATCCCGAAAGTGCGATGACACCGCATGAATACAGCGTAAACTTCTTGCCTACCATCTTAAAGCCAACCAATGCCGGGAAAAAATTCAACGTATAGTTTAAAATAGAATAAGGAATTTCAATCCCTGCAAACGTTTCAAATGAGCGCTGGATCAACACCGTCAATCCAGAAAAACCACCCGGGAACAGATTACCGGCTCTTACGATGATTTTGATATTGGCCGCCATGATCAGACTGCCAAGACATATGTAAAAAATTCTGAAAAATAAAGTTTTGAACCTTTTATTATCCATATCTATCTCCTGCATTTAAACATTTGTTTTTGAATGGATCTCTTTTTCTACCAATTCAATGATCCTATCCTTTCTGAATTGAGAATGAATTTCATGACAGCGCTGCAGCTGCTTTCTGATCACTCTCTTATCAATCGGCAAAACACAGCTCCAGCACTGTGTGTATTTTTTCTGAACGATAGAATATTCTCCGAAAAAGATCGTTGTTTTCTCTTTATTTCCTTTGATATCTGCCACACAATAATAATTGATCCAGCAGCATGACGGATCTTTCATACTGATAGTAGGGAAAAGCAAGAGGCGATCATATTCGATAAGCACAGGTACTTTTTGACTATACCCATGTATCTTCTTGATCAGCTTCAGTGTCGGTAAAACAGGACGATAGTAGGCATGAGCCATCTGATACACCATCTTATTGACCCTGCACTTTGATTTCATGATCTTCACCTCATGGTTCTGTGTATAGATAATTTCACATCCGTTTTCATTTCCCATGATCATAAAAATATGCGTCATACTCATCCTTCCTCCTGATTCAGGGAAAGCTCACATTCTAGCGGCAGTCTGAGCAGTCAGACCCATGGCATCCCGAACAGGACTGGTTTGACATATTAGCTTCATAAACAAGCGTATCAATCACTAACGCTTCAATTTCAACCTTGGCATTTTTAGGCAGCGCCGCTACCTGAACACAGCTTCTTGCCGGATATGGCTTTTCAAAATACTGTGCATATACTTCATTAAACTTATCAAAATCACCTAAATCAGTCATAAATACCGTTGTTTTCACAACATGGCGCAATTCCAGATTCTGTGCAGCCAGAAGACGCTTCATATTTTCCAGACATGCCTTTGTCTGAAGCTCGATCGTTTCATCGATCTCATTGTTTTCATTGATAGGCAGCTGACCGCTGACATAAACAAAATCACCTAATTTAACGGCAGGTGAATAAGGGCCGATTGCTGCAGGACCGTTTTCTGCTTCAAAAGATTTAATAAACATAATTTCTCCTCTACCACTCCGGGTAATATTTTCCTATTCTCTCTTTCTTTTTAGTTTTCTTATGATGAAACAAGCTTCTCAAAAAAACAACCAGAAATAAGACAGGAACACACAGCAAGATCAATATTGATAAGAAATCACTTAAGTTTTCACTCATAACATTACCTCACTCGCTAGTATTATACACAAACTTGCACCAGATTTCCATATTTTGAAGTGCATAATGATGTAGTTTCGTACGACAATAACATCAGGAGGAAAGTTAATGAAAACAAAATCTGAAAACAAAACAGAAAAGTTTGTAGCTGTTCGCAAAAATAGTGATGGCACATTAAAAGAATTTAAGACAAGTTCTGGCAAAGTGTATGACTATGAACAGGCTTTAGAAGCTGTAGAAGCCGGCAATATCGCCAATGCCCTGCCTTTTACAGGAAGAGATGGCGCTCGTCATATCCGTGGCGTTAACGACGGAGATGAAAATACAAATCTTTCCAAATTAAAAGAGTTCTAAAACCAAGAGGGGCTGTGGCCCCTCTTTTTAATTGATAAAACACTGATGATATCTTTGTATATCAAATATGATACGAATGATAAGAAAAATCAAATTGAAAACAAAGATCAGAATGGTCATGATGCCTGCATAGCGAACAATCGTTATTAACTGATCCACTGAAGACGCCTGATGTATATAGCTAATACCAAAAACAAAGATGATACACAGCAATGCAGCCATGTTTCCAACAGCATTTATTTTATTTCCGGCAAACAAAAATAATAAACTTTCTAGAAAATAGATCCCTTCATAGATATGAAGTGAAAAAAACATCTGGATCATGATATCTTTGATATCTGAAAAATGGCCAGAACAAGCAAAGCACATCTGCCAAAGAAAGCATGTTGGACGCTTTATCGATCAGCAAGTGAAAAAACCTGTTCATAATTGAATTGATCAAATCACAGACCAGTAAGATATGGATATAAAGATCAATGAACAAAATAAATAGATCAACGATACTGCAAGCCTTCATTTTTCATAGCTATCAAAAAATATATCCGGTTTTTTTATAGCCAGTCTTCACCCTTGATGACCTCTACACGGCTTAATCCAGGATAATCCAGTTGACGCAGACATTCATAAACGATGATAGCTGCACAATTGGATAAATTTAAAGAACGGGCATCTGCCTTCATCGGCAAGCGCATGCAATGTTCTTTATCCTTACGTAATATTTCAAGAGGAATCCCGGTACTTTCTTTTCCCAGGATGAAGTAATGGTCCTTATCCTGCGTAAAGTCAAATTCACCAGGTGCTTTCTTTCCATAACGTGTCAAGTAATAATAGTGGTCGCTGGGATTCTGTTCCACAAATTCTTCCCAATTTTGATAGACACGATAATCACAATTTGAAATATAGTCCATGCCGCTTCTTCTGATTGCTTTGATATCTAAAGAAAAGCCTAAGGGTTCGATCAGATGCAGATGGGCACCGGTGGCAGCACAGGTACGCATGATATTGCCGGTATTCTGAGGAATTTCCGGTTCATATAAAACAACATGAATCATCTTATTCACGCCCTTTCAGATATTCTACGCATTGTCGCAAAGCAATACCGCGATGAGATACAGCATTTTTCATCTCTTCACTTACATTCGCAAGGGTTGTCTGATATGGGGGATAATAAAAGATAGGATCATATCCAAAACCTTTATCTCCAAGAATACAGTCATTGATTTCACCACGCACGACTCCTTTATAGCTGGTAGCCGTCCCATCCTTTTCAACATAGCTGATGACACAGACAAACTGTGCACCGCGCTCTTTTCCTTTGACAGCATCAATAATATATTGATTCTTGATATCATAGCTCGTATCTTCACCCATGAAGCGGGCACTATAAACACCCGGAGCACCATCAAGGGCATCTACCATCAATCCGCTGTCATCGGCCATGACCGCACATCCCAAAGCCTGATGCAGGGTCATCGCTTTGATCATGCTGTTTTCCTCAAAGGTCTTTCCTGTTTCTTCGATTTTGATCTTTTCAGGAAGGTCCTTCAATGATTTTACCTGATATCCTAACGGCTCCAGCATTTCTTTAAATTCTTCAACCTTATGATCATTACTGGTTGCAATCAATATTTCCTTCATACAAAAACCTCCGCAAGTATTATAGCACATTCACATAACGGGCGTATAACTTTCTTACATCAGCCACTTTTTCAAGAGAAGCTTCATTTAAAGCATGCATGTCATGACAAACCAGCTTTTCGTTTTCATCATACAATACTTTTTCTTTACAACCATACAATGCACAAAGCTTTTCTATGATCTCACCTGTCACCGTCACTTCCCCGCTTTCTATTAATATATAGAGTTTTAAATCTATATGCAGATAACGGGCAACCTGACTGCTTGTTAACCTGCTGCCACGGCGAAGCTGTTACATCCGAGTACCTATCATATCATCACCTCCACCATCATTCTAGCAATCAACATCACATTAATCTTGTTCAATTAAAAAAACACTCCGAAGAGTGTCATATCAAATCATAGTGCAGGCAGGCCTGATAAATCCCATCATGCGCACAATCCGCTGTAATATACGTGGCTTTTTCTTTGATTTCATTGATCGCATTCCCCATGGCAACACGATATGCGGCAAGTTCAAACATACTTAGATCGTTGTAGTTATCGCCCACAACCATGATTTCTTCTTTTTCAAATCCTTTCAAGCGCATCAATTCAGAAATACCTACTCCTTTATTCATACCCTTTAACACAACATCATAACCGGTTTCTGAACAACGTAAAAATGATAATCGTTTAGATTGACCGAAGACCTCTTCTATCTTTGATGGTGGAGCATTGATGCTGGCACTTTGCGGAAGATCACCCTTCAAATGACGGTCCTGCTTGGGACAGTCAAGAAAAGGAGTCAGACCTATATCGCTGTGAACCTGCCCTTCATACCAGTCAATTTTTTCTTTATGCTGGTAGATATAGACATGATCGATAAATTTCCATGCCAAACCGGCATCATATTGATGTGCAAATTCATTGATCTGATCTACATCTTCTCTTGTAAAGTCATGACGAATGAGCACTTGCTGATCTGAATCGGCGATAACCGCTCCGTTAACAGCACAAATATAATCAAAATGCAGATCATTTAAAGCTTTCCCCAGACCGTAATGAACACGTCCGGTTGCGACTGCAATCAAAATACCGTTTTCCTGAAGCCTTTTTAAAGCTTCTATCGTAGATGCATGCACACAATTATTGTAGTAATCAAATAAGGTGCCATCTACATCAAAGACACACATTTTAATCATGAGCCTTTTCCTTATAAAGGTAGGTATCCTTCAGCATTTCGATCTTTTGTTCATCAATATCATATTCTTCTTTTAGATAAGTTTTGAAATCTCCATATTTAGCGGCAATGGCCTTCATGGTAAATAACAGGTTTTCTTTGATGACACCAAAGATCTCATCGGCTTTCGGCATGTCTTCGTAATGTGCGATCACGCTCTTATTTCTTTCATAAAGATATACGTTGCTCATCATATAATCATCCATGATCACATCATCACTGACACCCAGTGTTTTTAATATCAGATAAGCACCGACCCCTGTCCGATCCTTCCCTGCCGAGCAGTGAAAAACAAAAGGCGTCTTTTTATCCAGCATCAGATCAAACATCGTTTTATAGGCTTCATTATCGAATGGAAGCTGGACATAGATACGTTTCATATAGGTAGAAAGTTCATTCGCATTGTCATCTTTTAAAAGAGCTCCCATATCAAAATTGCTGTCATATTCTTTATCATGAATAGCACTTCTATGATAATAGCTGACACCTTCCAACACATCATCCGGGCAACCTCTTACCTCATCGTCACTCCTGAAATCAAGGATTGCCTGAATTTTCAATTTCTTAAAATTCTCCTTTTTTTTCGGCGTATCTAAACGAATCGGCGAGCTTCGATAAAAACAGCCATATTTCACCTGACAGCCATCTTCATTCACAAAACCGCCGATATCTCTAAAATTCAAGATATCTATATCTGTGATCAGTGTTTCACCGACCGCTCTTGTTTCATCATCAAAGCAAACTTCATAAATAGGATGGAGCTCTGTTTCGTTTAAAGCAAGTTTTCCGTCATGAATAATCGTTGTCTGTTCTCCTAATTTGTGGATCTCATAACGTCCTTCTCTTTGTGGATCAAATATTAATGTATCTTTTTCTTTTACCAGTTTCATACTCAATCTCCTATTGTTACCATTATAATATTTTAGTAAAAAAAATTCCATAAATTTTAAATTTAATTTTATTGAAATCATGACGAAATACTATATAATAATGAATATGATTGGAAGAGAGGTTATCAAATGATTCAATTGTTTGGATGTCCCCTTTCGATGGGGGCCAATGATGATGGCTTAAAAATAAGCTTAAAGTATCTTCAAGAAAATTATGGGTTGAAATTAAAAGTGTTGGATGAAATGATCACTGATGAAAAAGATCTGCCAAATTTAAAACACTTGAATAGCATTGTGAAAACATGTGATGCGATTGCGCAATACAGCTACCATGAGATCCTTCAGAAAAATGATTTTCCTTTATTTATCGGTGGTGATCATGCGGCAGCTATGGGTACGGTATCGGCAGCTGCTGTACATTATGGAGAAATCGGACTGATCTGGGTGGATGCCCATACGGATATCAATACCGATCAGACAACGGTAACAGGTAATATCCATGGTATGCCGGTGGCTGCTTTATTAGGCATGGGTGAGAAAAGCTTGACCAGCTTTCTTAATGATAAGCCTAAGATCAAAGCAAGTAATGTTGTTTATATCGGATTGAGAGATGTTGATCCACCAGAAGCAGAGTTTTTGAAGGAATTCAATATCAAGCATTTTACCTATCAGGATGTAAAGGATAAAGGCTTGGATTTCTGTTTGAAGGAATGTGTTGATTATCTGTCCCATCTTAAACATGTACATGTAAGTTTTGATATCGATTCTGTGAATCCAAAGCTTTTACCGGGCGTTTCCGTACCTGTAAAAGATGGTTTTACGATTGAGGAAGCTTATCAGGTATTAAGTGAATTCATCAATCGTTTACCGGTATCGTCCATGGATATCGTCGAATACAATACAGTTCATGATAAGGAAGATATCACAGCTAAATTTACGATTCAATTAATCGAGGATATGAAAAAATTATTAGAGAAGAAGTGCGGATGACGCACTTTTTTTGTGCCTTTTATTTTCTTCCCTATTATTCAATCCTTAACCATTTCATTT
>NZ_JBVAYM010000034.1:0-17505 GCF_055420025.1 Traorella sp. mt218 | reverse complement strand
TATTAAATTCAAAAGAATAAAACAAAACGTTTGATAGAAGTAATTTGTCATAGAGTGTGATATAATACAACAGGAGGACGAATATGTTTATTTTTAAAGAAAATATTGAACCAAATCAACACGATGAATTTGTTAAGAATCACCCCTTATGTGCACTTCTTCAGTCCTCTTCATGGGCAAGTGTCAAGGATAACTGGGATCATGCGATCGTAGGTGTGGAGGAAGACGGCCAATTGGTTGGTTCGAGTCTTGTGTTGATCAAAAGACTTCCTTTTTCATTAACGATGATGTATATACCTAGAGGACCTATCATGGATTATGAGAATAAAGAACTTGTACGCTTTTATCTTAATTCATTAAGTACATGGGCCAAAAAATATCATTGTTTATTCATTAAGTTTGATCCGGGCATACGTATCCGGGAGTTTTTAGTGAAAGATAAGGATAAGACAGCTTATGCTGATAATACCCAGGAAATCATTCATAACATTGAAAATGGCGGCGGCCGTCATTTAGGCTTTACGTTAGATATGAAGGATACGGTACAGCCACGATTTCAAATGGGAGTACACAAGGTTGATGATTTCGCCAAATATGTACAAAAGGATGTACGTAAATCCAAAAATGCGGCATTACGAAAGCATGTTGAAGTTAAACGCTATGGTATTGAAATGGTGGATGTCTTTTCAGATATCATGCATCTGACGGAAATTCGTAAAGGTGTTGCGTTGAGAAACCGGGAATATTTCAAAAAATTAATGGAGGTTTATCAGGACGATGCCTATTTGTTCCTATGCAGCGTGGATCCGACGATTCGCGGGCATGAAGTACAGGAACGTCTTTCTGAAATTGAAAAAGAATTGAGTCAGGATAATTTATCATTGAATCAGATCGACCGTCTTCAGATCGAACAGAAAAATTTGACTGAAGAATGGAAATCCCTTGAAGAGGTACTTAAAAAATATGATTCAAACACCTATATCGCCGGAGCTTTGATGATTGGATATGGAAAGACGGTTGAGATGTTATATGCTGGTATGAATGAAGATTTTAAGAGCTTTAAGCCGCAATTTTTATCTCACTTCATTCGTTTCCAATTTGTTTTCGATCAAGGTTATGAGTATGCTTGCATGGGCGGTGTTGAAGGAACGCTGGATGATGGTCTAACGGGTTATAAATCAAAATTCAATGCACTTGTCAGCGAATATATCGGTGAATTTGATCTGCCGGTCAATCATCTTTTATACCGTTTAAGTCGTTTGGCTTATACAATAAGAAAGGAGAGAAGATTATGAAGAAAGTTATTCATTCAAAAAAGGATACCGAGCTATTAGGAAGAAAGTTAGGAGAATTGAGTTTCAAAGGCATGTGTATTACTTTAAATGGTGATTTAGGTGCTGGAAAAACAACGCTTACTAAAAGTATCGGCAAGGGGATGGGCATTGATAAAACAATCAGCTCGCCGACCTTTACTATTTTAAAAATCTATAAAGGGAATATACCGCTCTATCATATTGATGCCTATCGAATGGAAGGAATCGATCAGGATCTTGGATTCGAGGAAATACTTCAGGGAGAGGGTGTCTGTGTGATCGAATGGGGAGAATTCATCAAAGATATCCTTCCTGAAGAGCGATTGGATATTTCTATATATATTCAGAAAGATGAAGAAAGAATTTTTGATATCAATGCTTATGGAGAGCGTTATGAATCATTATTGGAGAAGCTTTTATGAAAACATTAGTATTAGATACATGTCATAAGTATATCGTTGTTGGCTGCTTTGAGGATGACCAGTGTCTTAGCTCATGGAATGAGTGGGCCTGGAAGCAGCAAAGCGAACGCTTTTTTGAAGCGTTGAATACTTGTATGGATCAGGCGGGATGGGAATGCGATGATCTTGATCAAATCGTACTGACAGAGGGGCCTGGAAGCTATACTGGCGAACGCATTGCGATGACTTTCGCAAAGGTCTTATGTACGCAGAAGCCTATTGATTTATATACGATACCTACTTATTTGATATTTGCAGGTCAAAACAGTGGAGAAGTTATTTTAGATGCCCGCAGCAATCGCGTTTATTGCGGAACATGTGAAAACGGAAGACTTGTTAGTGAAACGATAAAAACACTTGATCAAATCAAAGAAGACAAAGATAAAGGGATCAACATCATGGGGGATACCTACCTTATAGGTGAAGAAAATAAAGAAATCGATCTGGCTGCGAATTTCATAGCAGTGAAATGTTCATGGAAGAAAGTTGCAAATGTACATACACTGACACCTCATTATTTAAAAAATAAGGAAGAATTAGTAAAATGATCCGTGAAATGACGCCTGATGATCTGGATCAGGTAATGGATATCGAAAAAGAAGCGTTTCATGAGCATTGGAAACGTGAAGATTTCGAATATGAAATTTCAAAAAATGAATTTTCAA
Source organism: Traorella sp. mt218 (assembly GCF_055420025.1). Classification (NCBI taxonomy): domain Bacteria; kingdom Bacillati; phylum Bacillota; class Erysipelotrichia; order Erysipelotrichales; family Erysipelotrichaceae; genus Traorella; species Traorella sp. mt218. The sequence continues at coordinate 15,066 of NZ_JBVAYM010000034.1, read as the reverse complement.
ATATGAAGGTATATGAAAAAGATGGTCAAGTCTTAGGAATGGTTGGCTATTACATTCTTTTTGATGATGCCCAGATCACGACATTGGCAGTGTCGCATCAAGCCAGACGTCATGGCATTGCTTATGAGTTGATGAGCTATGTCATCGAACAGTGCGACCGGCAAAAATGCAGCGTCCTTTCGCTGGAGGTTAGGAAAAGTAATGAAGCTGCCATTCATTTATATAAAAAATGTGGCTTTTATGAGATGAATATAAGAAAAGGCTATTATGAAGACGGGGAGGATGCCCTTTTCATGATGAAAGCTTTAGGAGGAAACATATGAGTAAGATACTGGCAATTGAATCAAGCTGCGATGAAACTGCAGCAGCAGTGATCGAGGATGAGCATATTGTTCTTGCGAATGTCGTAGCGACACAGATCGATGTCCATAAAGAATATGGCGGCGTGATTCCGGAAATTGCTTCACGCATACATATTGAAAATATTTCTATGGTCATTAATGAATGCCTAAAAAAAGCAAATTTAAAAATGGAAGATATCGATGCCGTTGCTTTTACGCAGGGTCCCGGTCTGATCGGCAGCCTGCATGTAGGCGTTCAGGCCGCTAAAACACTGGCATGGGCATTTAAGAAGCCATTGGTACCTGTTCATCACATTGCAGGACATATTTATGCCAATCGTCTTGTCAGTGAATTGCATTTTCCATTGCTGGCATTAGTTGTCAGCGGTGGCCATACCGAACTGATCTATATGAAGGATGAGTGGAGCTTTGAGGTGTTAGGAACTACTCAGGATGATGCGATCGGTGAGGCTTTTGATAAGGTGGGCAGAGTTTTGGGGCTTCCTTATCCGGGCGGTGTATATATTGATAAATTATCAAAGCAGGGAAAAAATATATATAAGCTGCCGAAACCAAAACCGGAAAAAGAACTCGATTTTTCTTTCTCGGGCCTTAAATCCGGAGTATTGCAATTTATCAAGCGTATGGAGCGTCAAAATGAAACATTTAAACCTGAGGATCTTGCTTGCTCCTTTCAGGAAACAGCCATCAGCTGTCTGTTAGAAAGAGCTGATAAGGCATTAGCAAGCTTTAAGGTGAAACAGTTTGTATTGGCCGGTGGAGTGGCTGCCAATAGCTGTTTACGTGAGCATGTGACCAATGATCTTCAGAAAAAATATCCAAACGTTGAATGTCTGATCCCACCGCTGTCGTGTTGCACAGATAATGCCGCTATGATCGGTGTTGCCGGAAGTGTTGCTTATCGTCATGGTGTACGGGCCGGTTTTGATGTCAGTGCGGATCCGGGAATGGATCTCGAAAGTTAAATAAATTAGATTATTCACAAAGATTTACTTTTGTGATATACTGATTGTAGGTGATCGTATGACAAACAAAAATGTGCCAAAGGCAACGCTTCAAAGATATCCCCTATATTTAAAAGCATTGAGAAAGCTTGCAAATTCGGGCGTAGAAAGGATTTTATCGAAGGAATTAAGTGAATATGTAAATATTGAATCAACAACGATACGTCGTGATTTTTCATTTCTCGGTAATCTTGGAAAGCAAGGATACGGATATGATGTGTCAAAACTGATTGATATTTTTTCACAAGAGCTTGGATTAGATTTTGATGAAAAAATTATTTTGATTGGTGCCGGAAATCTTGGCCGGGCATTAATGAAATATAATAAATGGAATTATGTTGTCGGTGAGATAACATGTGCTTTTGATGTTTCTGCGGATAGACAGGGAGTACGTTTTGGCATTCCGGTCTATGATCTTAGTGAATTGGAAGAAAAAATTCCTCAAGGATGTCGAATTGCGATCCTTGCTGCCAGTACTGATATCCAACAGACCGTGGACAGACTGGTGAAGTGTGGTATCGTAGGCATCGTTGATTTTACCCATGAGCACATTCAAGTGCCAAAAGGGGTTGCAATTAAGTATGTTGATGTAGTATCATCTATACAGGAGCTTGTTTTTGAAACAAATGCTTTAGATAAGAAAACGGCAAAGAAATGAGTCACCCATTGACTCCCTTATCAGCGACTTCATGATGGTGAAAGATGAAGAAGGGAAGATGAGCGTGGAACACTCATGGAGCTGAACCGGAGAAATTGAGTAGACGGTTACGCGGGCAGGCGTTATATGCATATAAGATGCGTATCAGAAGGTACGAATCAGGATGGCACCGCGTTATTACGTTCCTGAATGGGAACGTTTTTTTATAAGAAAAAGGAGAAAGAGATATGTTTGAATTTATGACGATTCGTGAATTGTATGAAATGGTTCAATCACAGAATCATATGGAATTGGATTCGATTGAGTATGTGCAGTTGCAAGGATGGGTCAGAACTAATCGTTGTAATGGTAAGCTGGGATTTATTGAGCTTAATGATGGTACTTATTTTAGAAATGCACAGCTCGTTTATCAGACAACGTTGAAAAACTTTGAGGAAGTACGCCATTATCGTACCGGAACTGCATTAACGATTACCGGTAAATTTGTTTTGACCCCAGAGGGCAAACAGCCTTTTGAAATCCAGGTGACTGAAAGCATATTGGAGGGGGATTGCGATGAGGATTATCCGCTGCAGAAGAAGCGTCATAGTTTCGAATATCTGCGTGAAATACCGCATATCCGTCCCCGTGCAAATACCTATTATGCTGTTTTCCGTTTAAGAAGCGTATTGTCCATGGCCATTCATGAATTTTTCCAGGATCAGGGCTTTGTCTATGTGCATACACCGATCATCACCGGCAATGACGGTGAGGGTGCAGGTGAAATGTTTAAGGCAACTGTACGCAGTGACGATAAATATGAAGAGGACTTTTTCGGAAAAGAAGCCTATCTGACTGTAACGGGTCAATTACACGTCGAAGCTTTTGCTTTGGCCTTTAGGGATGTCTACACATTCGGACCGGCTTTTAGGGCTGAAAATTCAAATACACCATTCCATGCATCGGAATTTTGGATGATCGAACCGGAAATTGCTTTTGCTGATTTAAACGACAATATGAATCTGATCGAAGATATGATCAAATACTGTATCGATTATGTATTAGAAAATGCACCTGAAGAAATGAAATTCTTCAATACGATGATCGATCATGATGTGATGAATCGTTTGAATATGATTCGTAACAGTGAATTTAAGCGCATGACTTATACGGAAGCCATTGAAATATTAGAAAAAGCAGATGTGAAGTTTGAAAACAAGGTTTCATGGGGCATGGATCTTAACCGTGAACATGAACGTTATATCTGTGAACAGATTGTCCATGGTCCGGTATTCCTGACCGACTATCCAAAAGATATCAAGGCGTTCTATATGCGTATGAATGATGATGGAAAAACGGTAGCCGCTTGTGATCTTCTCGTTCCGGGAGTAGGTGAGCTTGTTGGCGGCAGTCAGCGTGAAGAACGTTATGATGTACTGAAAAAGAGAATGGAAGATATGGGCATGAAAACCGAAAATCTGGAATGGTACATGGATCTAAGACGCTTTGGTGGCTGCAAGCATGCCGGATTTGGTCTTGGCTTTGATCGTTTCTTAATGTATTTAACGGGTATCGGTAATATTCGTGATACGGAACCATTCCCAAGAACACCAAGAAATCTGATATTCTAGACTCTGCATAGGGTCTAGTTTTTTTTTCACATTTCAACTATAATAATAGCGAAAGGAAAAGAATATGGCTTATGTAAAAAAACCGCGAAGAAAAATCAAATGGAAAATTGCAATTCCGCTGTTATGTTTAATTTTGTGTGTCATTTATCTTTTGATAAATGTTCTTTTCCCGCGTACAGAAAACAATGAAGGCGTACAGATCTGTTCTTATTCGGTTTCCAAGACCCATGCTTTATTGGAACAGGAATATGAAAGAACATATGAAATCAGCGATTATTTCTTTTATGGTGAAAATTTAAGTTTTCTGCAAGAACCTTATACATTAGGACAAAGTGACGATCTATTTGGAAAAACGATCCAGCTTAGAAATCTTTGCAACGATGAGAAGATATTGTTTCAATTATCCAATTCTGTTGATCAACAGATTGATCTGGGAGAATTAGAGGATGGTTTTTATGAGGTCTATGTCGTTAATAATCTTCAGGAATATCGCATGATCAGCACAAATGAGATCAGTGATGTTTTTCATACGGTCACCCGTAATGATGGAAGCAAAAAAGTTGAAGTTATTGCGACGAATAATTATTTAAAAGATACTGAATTAAGTCAGAATTATGTATATCTGAATATCACAAGTGACAAGGTTCAGGAAGATAAATATGATATTTTGATCGATCCGTTTGGCGGTAATGATGACTATGGCACAGGTGTTCGCTGGGGGTATCAGATCAACGGCTTAAATGAGAATGATGAAATGTATAAGGCTGCTCTGGTTTTGAAAGAAAAACTGGAGGAGTATGGTTTTGTTGTAGGCTTGACAAAAAATTCAATGGAACAGCAGATCAATACCAATGGTGTTGATGGCCGGGCTTATATTGGTTATGAACATGAAGCAAAGCTATACCTGAACCTGCAATTTAATGGCTCAGATTATTCTTCTACCAGTGGTATCGAAATTACGCATTCTTATTATGCTTCTTCAGCACTGGCTAACCAGATCATTCATGATTTAGAAGAAAGCGTAGGGCTGATGGGTTCAACGCTATATCCGGGAACGGTACAAAACGGTGTTTTGACGAATACCGCAAAAAATGCCGAAGGTATCCTGTATGATAATAATTCTGTGGTTCGTGAAACAGGCGGAGTCGCAACGGGAGCCGGCAGCATGAATGAATCCATGCGTGAGGAAAATGCATTTGCGAGCGGGAATAAAAAAGGCATGCAGGCGTTGATGATGCGTCTGATCTATGTTTCCAACCCAATGGATTATAAGCTTTGGGTGGATGATTACGAAAGTATCATGAGTAGCATTGCGGATTCGATTGCTACTTATTATCAGATTGAAATTGGGGATCATTAACTATGAAATATCAGATTAATAAAGGAAGCAAGGGCTTTGGTGGTACCACCTTGTTTGAAAATATTCAGTTTGAAGTCAGAAATAATGAGAAAATAGCTCTGATTGGTAATAATGGTTGTGGAAAGACCACCCTTTTGAAGATCATGGCCGGTGAGGAAGAATTGGATAGCGGTGTGATCCATAAGGCGAATGATTGCCGTATCGGTTATTTAGCTCAGACAACATTTGCGAATGAAGAAAACAGTGTGCAGGATGAAATGAACACTGTTTTTTGGGAAGTCTTAAAAATTAAAGATCGGTTGGAGAAGGTCTATCAACAAATGGAATATGATCATAGTGAGGCATTGTTGGAGGAATATGCCAATCTTCAGCACGCATTTGAAGAAAGAGGCGGTTATACGATACAATCGTCGATTGAAACGGTGTTTACAAAATTCGGATTTAAAGAAGAGGATCTGTCACGGCAGATCAAAACATTTTCAGGAGGACAGCGCACTCGTATTGCTTTTGTGAAGCTGCTGCTTTCTCAACCGGATATCTTGCTGCTGGATGAGCCGACGAATCATCTTGATTTGGAAACGATCGAATGGCTGGAAGGATTTGTGAAACGCTATCCTAAGGCTGTGGTTCTGGTTTCTCATGACCGAACCTTTATCAATAATGTTGCGGATGAGATCTATGAAATCGAATGGGGCGTCATGCGTCGTTATGTCGGCAATTATGATGCTTTTTTGAAAACGAAGGAAAGTGATATCGAACGTCAAAAAAGTGCTTATGCACGTCAGCAGAAAGAAATTGAACGTATTGAGGCATTGATCGAAAAATTCCGTTATAAGAAAAATAAAGCGGCATTTGCGCAAAGCAAGATCAAATATTTGGAAAGAATGGATAAAATAGAAGATGTCAATCCATCTAAAAGAAGCTTTAAGGCACATTTTCATGCACGTATTCGCGGCGGAAAACGCGTATTAGAGGTAAAAGATCTTGCTATCGGATATGATCATGTGCTCTGTAAGGTTTCCTTTGAAATCATGCAGCATGAACGAGTGGCGGTCATTGGACCGAATGGTAAAGGAAAATCAACGTTAGTAAAAACAATCATGGATCTGATACCTTCTCTCGGCGGTGAAAAGCTGCTGGGTCATCAGATCGAGATCGGTTATTTTGATCAGGATCTGGCTCAGTTTAACAGCAATAATACAATATTAGAAGAAGTGTGGAATGAATATCCGGATATGACACGCAGTGAAATCAGAACAGCTTTGGGATGTTTCTTGTTTACCGGTGATGATGTATTTAAGACAATTGATTGTTTAAGCGGTGGTGAGAAGGTGCGTCTGTCACTTGTAAAGCTGATGCTGAAGCAGCCTAACTTTTTGATCATGGATGAACCGACCAATCATCTCGATCTGGCCGGAAAAGAAGCTTTGGAAAATTCATTGAAAGAATATGACGGAACGATGATGTTTGTTTCCCATGACCGTTACTTTATCAATAAGCTGGCAACGGCCATCCTTCATATTGATGAAAATGGCGCAACCTTTTATAAGATGAATTATCAGGATTACCTGGATCGTAATAAGCCGCATGAAGAACCTGTAAAGGCGAAAAAATCATCGGCACCTGTTAAGCAGGAAGAAAAGAAGAATATCAATTATTCAAGAGAAATTCGCCGTCTTGAAAAGATGATCGATCAGAAAGAAACCGAAATCGAAGCATTGCGTGAGCTGCGTTTTGATCCGGAATATTATCATGATTATCGTAAGATGGCAGAATTAGATGAAAAAATTGATGATGTCAATAATGAAATCGAAAATCTAATGGCTAAATGGGAAGAATATAGTGAAATAATGGATAAAGCACAGTAAAAGCTATATAGAAATGAAAAGTGTTTGAACATGATCTTTAGAGCTGAAATAAGATCATGAATTCAAATGCTTTTTTATTAGAAATCATTTTATTTTCACATATAAAATATAAACTACTATATTGTAATATATAATAGTTGGTGATATAATACACTCAAGGAGTGATACGATGAATGCACAGTTAAAAAAAGGTGTCCTGGATATGTGTGTATTAAGTCAATTGAAAGTCCGTGATCAATATGGGTATGAGCTGACAGAAAAAATATCACGATCGATGTCGATTGCGACAGGAACGCTTTATCCAATCTTAAAAAGACTTAAAGATGAGAAGCTGGTAGAAACCTATTTAAAAGAATCTAGTGATGGGCCTGCACGTAAGTATTATCATCTGACAGAAAAGGGATATGATGCGGAAAAGGCAGCAAGAAAGCAATGGCATGAATTTGTGAGACAGGTAGAAAAAATATTGGAGGAAAACGATGATGAGTAGAGAAGAATATATGAATCAGTTAAAAAAAGCACTTGAAGGCTGTTCATCAGAAAGAAGCCAGGAAATTTTAGAGGATTTTAATGAACATTTTGAAATTGGTTTGGCTGATGGCAGCAGCGAAGAGGAAATCATTGAATCATTGGGGAATATTTCTGAATTTATCAATGAATTGAAGAATGAACCTAAGCCAACCCTCAAAGCGGATCAGAATATCCATTCAGCAGTTATTTATAGTGATAAAGGGGATATTGAGATAAAAATGGGGAATAAGATGGAATATGAGCTTAAAAATTGGAAAAGTACCAGCCATGCTTATTATGATTTTGAGTGTTATACCGAGAATCAGACATATTATTTCAAATTACACAGCAAACCGATGCAGCTGCCCGGAATACTTAAAAATGTGAAGATGAAGATTACCTTACCTGCTGGTCTGAGGCTTGAAGCACAGACCAAGTTAGGTGATATTGAAATTGAAAAAGGAATATTTGATCAGGTTGATATAAAGACTCAGTCAGGTGATTTTGAGGGTGATATCACCGGAAAAGAAATATCTGTAGATAACGCACTAGGGGATATCAAAGGATCATTTACGGCAGATAAAAGCGTGCATGCCTTTACATCCAAGGGAGATGTCAAATGTAATGCAAATGCACCAAGCGTCAATCTTGAAAGTCGTTTAGGTGATGTGAAAGCTCATATAGCCCGGGCAGATCAGGTGTTCATGAAAAGCAGCATGGGGGATATCAAATTAAATATTTCTGGAAATGATTCATTTGATATTTCCTATACAAAAGGATTGGGAGATATTAAATGCCGTGTTCGAGATGTTACGTTGAAAAAACATGGTTTTATAAAAAATGATGGTAAATGTAAAATTGAATTGATCAGCCGTATGGGTGATATTGAGATAACAGATTAATACATTTTTATCAAAAGATTTTGAAAAATATATAATTGAAAATAAATTGACGGATCAAATGAAGAAATCTCAGGATAATGAAAGAAATCTTCATAAGGAAAACAAGTGTCTTTATATGAAAGACACTTGTTTTTATATGTCGTTCACAGAAGAACGAATTATATATTTTGTGAAAACAGTTACAAAAAATATGAAAAAAAAGAAAAAAACTTCAAAAAATCTTCAAATTTGCTTGCATTTTTGTTTCTCATCATTTAAAATGTTTGAGTATAGCAGAGAGGCTATGATATTTTATCAATAGGAGGATAAAAAGATTATGAAAAAATTTTTAGGATTATCTTTAAGTGCTCTTATGGTTGCAGCTCTTTCTGGATGTGGCGGAAATAATGTTTCAAGCGTTACGAACTATGCTTATGTATATTCAAGCGATGTTCAGAACCTGGACTATGTTACATCACAGTATGCTGTTGACCATCAAGTAAACGCAAACCTCGTTGATGGATTGTTGGAAAACAGCACAACAGGTGAGCTTGTAGGAGCACTTGCAGAAAGCTGGGAATCTAATGATGATGCCACAGTTTGGACTTTCCACTTACGTGAAGGAGTTCAGTGGGTAACTTCTGAAGGTGTTGAGTATGGCGAAGTAACTGCTCAGGACTTCGTTACCGGTTTACAGCACGCAGTTGATTTTGAATCAGGTACAGCTTGGCTGCTTGAAGGTGTACTGAAGAATTTCGTGGAGTATGAGCGTGGAGCAGTCACTTTTGATGAAGTAGGTGTTAAAGCAGTAGATACTTATACTGTTGAATACACGATGGAACAGTCTACTCCATACTTTGATTCAATGACAACTTACGCAATTCTTTACCCGGTTAATGCTACTTTCTTGGAATCTCAAGGTGTAGGATGTAAGCTGGGTGAACCTGATAGAACAACTTGTTCATTTGGTTCAGTAGATCCTTCTTCCATTCTTTATAATGGTGGCTATTTATTGACAGCCCTGGATTCTAAATCTCATATTCAGTTCCAGAAAAATGAAAATTATTGGGATGCAGAACATGTTTATGTAGAAACAGTTGACTGGTATTTTGATGATGGCAGTGACCCTTATTCAGTAATCAATGGATTTGCCCAGGGTACTTATACTCAGGCTACATTGCTTGCCAGCTGGGAAGACTTTGAAGAATATGTAGAAGAATACAAAGATTATTATTATCCAACTTTACCAAACAGTGCATGTTTCGGAACAAACTTCAATTATAACCGTCAGTCTTATAACTATACAGCTCATACGACTGATGCGGAAAAAGAAAATACGCAGAATGCGATCAGAAATGCTAACTTCCGCCGTGCTTACATGGCTGCATTCGACCGTGTTGCTTATTTGACAGTAAATACTCCTGAAGAAGTAGCTGTTGATATGTTGCGTAATATGAACCAGTTCCCTGATATCGTAACTGCTCCGGATGGAACAAGCTATACTGAATTAGTTAATAATGCTTATGAAGAGCTGACAGGTGAAGCAATTGACTTATCTGATGGTCAGGATCCATTCTTAAACAAGGAAAAAGCATTGGAATACATCGAAGCTGCTAAGGCTGAAGGTGTTCAGTTCCCTGTTACATTGGATTTACTTGCTATCGGTGATCAGTCACAGATTTATATCGATAGAGCAAACTCTATGAAACAGTCTGTTGAAGCAAACACAGACGGACAGATCATTATCAACGTTATTTTACAATCTTATGATGTAGTTAATGATATTTGCTATCGTAATCAGGATCCAGCAAGAACTGACTATGACATCAATACATTCTCAGGCTGGTCACCTGACTATGCTGACCCTAAATCATTCGTAGATATTTATTCAACTTCTTCTGGTGCTTATATGCACACACTTGGCTTGGCATTAGATGATGAAAATGATCCATCTAGCCAGGAAGCTAAAGCTGAAGTAGGATTAGATGAATACGAAAGATTATATCGTGAAGCTGATGCAATTACTAATGATATGCAGGCACGTTATGAAGCATTTGCAAAAGCTGATGCTTATATGGTAGCCAATGCAATCATGGTGCCTCAGCAGATGGACGCTCGTGGTTATGTAGTAACTAAGGTAGTTCCATTTACAAGAAGCTATTCAAATACTGGTATCTCTGAATATAAGTACAAGTTCATGAGAGTTCAGGAAGAAACTGTAACAAGAGAACAGTATGATGCTGCTTATGAGGAATGGTTAGCTGCAAGAGAAGCACAATAATTCCTGCAGAGATTATGAATTATCACGAAGGGATTGAAAAATTACTTTCAATCCCTTATTATTATCTGTGGAAGGAGGATATTTTGTGAAAAAATATATTCTAGGAAGATTTATTCGTTCAATATTTTCCATTCTTGCCGTAGTATGCATTGCCATCATTTTGGTTTATACATTAATACCACGTGATGAAATATTTAAGGTGGATCCTAACTTTACGAAATTACAGGGTGATTCACGTACAACATATATGTATGCAAGATGGAAAGAATTGGGATATCTCGATTATCAGCAGCAAGCAGACATGTGCAAAGCTTATAGTGATGATTATAGCAGCTGTATGGCAAGCGAAGGTGACTTTGAAGAGGTCGTTAAAGCTTATGAAAATGACGGCTATACGATACAAACTCTAAAAAGCGGACTTGTGTTTGCTTATCGTAACTATTCAATTCCTGAATTAGTCGGTAGATTCTTTTCAAATCTAATTGTTATTGATAACCCATCAGCAGTACAGGATTCGGATAATCCTGATTTGGAAAGAAGCTATTACATTGAAAGTGGACCGAATGGAATACCTGCGATTAAATGTTCAGGATGTCAATATCAGTATCAGCTTTATGTAAATGGTTCATTCCCGTTTATACATCAAAATGTTATTAAGTTGAATTTTGGTATTTCGTTCCCAACTCATTCTGGTGTCAATACCTTAGAGGTCATCAATAGAGGACAGGATAAGACAAAAAACGAAGAAATTACATTCCCAAATGGGTCAACGGGTAATTCTCCGATCAATCTTTATACGTGTCAGTACAAGGCGACATCAACATTAGATCATCTTGATGAGAGTCATTTTGATGATAACTATGCGAACTGTGCTTATAACTATACAGCGCCTTCAATGACTACGTTATCTTACATGTTTGGTATCTTATCGTTAATTATTGCTTATGCGATTGCGCTGCCTGCAGGTGTTATGATGGCACGTAAAAAAGATAAGTGGCAGGATAAATTAGGAATGGTTTATATCAATTTTATGATTGCCGTACCATCACTGGCCTTTATCTATTTTGCAAAGCAGATTGGTTTGATGTTTGGTTTACCAGATAAATTCCCTCAATATGGATTCTCTGATATTCGTTCATATATATTACCTGTCATCATTCTTGCGCTGATGAGTACAGCAAGTGTTATGATTTGGATACGTCGTTATATGATCGATCAGTCAAATGCAGATTATGTTAAGTTTGCTCGTGCAAAAGGATTAAATGAAAAAGAAATATTCAATAAACATATTTTAAAGAATGCGATCATTCCAATCGTGAATGGAATACCTAGCTCAATTATTTTGTGCATCAGTGGTTCCGTTATCACTGAATCGGTATTTGCCATTCCTGGTATGGGTAAGATGCTTCCGGATTCAATCAATGCCTACAATAACAATATGGTTATCACATTGACCTTTATATTTACGGCATTATCTATATTCTCGCTTTTGCTTGGCGATATTCTGATGACGATTGTAGATCCTCGCATTCAGTTAAGCTCGAAAGGAGATAGTCGATAATGGAAGATAACAAATTTACTCTTGTCGGCATACAGGAAGGTGCTTCTGAGCATATCGCCGCTCCCCATTATTCATATTGGAAGAGTGTATTTAAGAAATTCTTTAGTAATAAAATTGCTATTACGATGTTAATAATCGCAGGTTTGGTTGTCGCTATGGCTTTCATTCATCCACTGATCAGTGGATATGATCCGGCGGTCAATCCTTATATTAATGATCGTTGGCGTCAGTTTCTTCGTCCTAGCCTGCAATTTTTGTTCGGTACCGATAATGGTGGCCGTGATGTCTTCTCTGCTGTTTGGTATGGAACACGTGCATCTTTAGAGATTGCTGTGATCTCAACTGCAATTACGACTGTGCTGGGTGTGGCTGTCGGAATGCTTTGGGGTTATTCTAAGAAGATTGATTCATTCATGATCGAGGTTTATAACATTGTTGCCAATGTACCTTTCCTACTTGTAGTAATGGTTCTGGTATTCGTTCTTGGTCCTGGAAAATGGCAGTTGATCTTTGCATTGTCCTGTACTTCATGGCTCAGTACGGCATACTTCATCCGTGTTCAGGTAATGATCATCCGTGACCGTGAATATAACTTAGCATCTCGATGCCTTGGTACACCTACGTATAAGGTGTTGCTGCACAATGTATTGCCATATCTGATTTCAGTTATCGTGACATCAGTAGCCCGTGATGTACCTAACTTCATTTCGTATGAAGTGTTCTTAAGCTATGTTGGTGTAGGTATGGGTGCCCAGGAAGCAAGTCTTGGTTATATCATTCAAACATATGCACCATATATGAGTTCAGCTGGTTATCTTTTCTGGATACCTGTTGGAGTCAGTGCTTTGATATCAGTATCGTTGTATGTGGTCGGACAAGCTTTGGCTGATGCTTCTGATCCGCGTACACATATGAATTAGGAGGATAGAATGATGAGTGAAGAAAGAAAAGTAATTTTATCCGCTAAAGATATTGAGGTGCAGTTCCATGTCCGTTCACGTGTCTTAACGGCGATTCGTGGTGTTTCTCTGGATTTATATGAAGGTGAAACGATTGCTATCGTTGGTGAATCGGGTTCAGGAAAATCTGTATTTACAAAAACATTTACCGGAATGCTTGATTCAAATGGTTTTATAACGAATGGATCTGTGATGTATGATGGCATAGATCTTACTAAGTTAAAGAAAGATAAAGACTGGGAAGGAATCCGTGGTAAAAGAATTGCGACCGTTTTCCAGGATCCGATGACATCACTGAATCCGGTTCGTACGATCGGTTATCAGATTGCGGAAGTTATTATCAAGCATCAAAAGAAAAGCAAGGAAGAAGCTAAGCAGATGGCTATCAAGCTAATGGGTGAGGTTGGTATTCCAAATCCTGAAACTCGTTATGATGAATATCCGTTCCAGTATTCCGGAGGTATGCGTCAGCGTATCGTTATTGCGATTGCTCTTGCCTGCCGTCCAAATATTCTTATCTGTGATGAACCGACAACGGCTTTGGATGTTACGATCCAGGCTCAGATCCTGAAACTGATCAAAGATCTTCAAAAGGAATATGGCTATACTACCGTTTACATTACGCATGACTTAGGTGTTGTAGCGAATGTTGCTGATCGTGTAGCTGTTATGTATGCAGGTCAGATCATAGAATTTGGTAATGCTGAGGAAATTTTCTATACACCAAAGCATCCTTATACATGGGCGTTGCTTTCAAGTCTTCCGCAGCTGGGTATCAAGGGCGAACCACTTTACGCCATTACGGGTACGCCACCTTCATTGTATGATAAGGTGGTAGGTGATGCATTTGCACCGAGAAATCCTTATGCGATGAAAATAGATTTTGAGGAAGAACCGCCATTCTTTAAAGTAAGTGATACACACTATGCAAAGACATGGCTGCTGGATCCACGTGCGCCACAGGTTGAGCCGCCAAAGGCTATCCGGAATCTTCATGATCGATTGATACACATGACAGACGAAAGAGGTGAGTACCGTGGTTAATGAAAAGGAAACAATTTTATCGGTACGCGATTTACAAGTAACTTTTGGCAGCGGAAAGAAAGCTTTCACTGCTGTGCAGGATGTCAATTTTGATGTCTATAAAGGAGAAACTTTCTCGCTGGTAGGTGAGAGTGGTTCGGGAAAGACAACGATTGGACGTGCTATTATTCGTATTAATCCTGCGACTAAGGGAGAAATATATTTCAAAGATAAAAAAATCAGTGGAAAGATTTCCAAAGAATTGGATAAATGGGTAGTTCGTAACATTCAGATGGTATTCCAGGATCCTGCCGCTTCATTAAATGAGCGTGCTACGGTGGATTACATCATTTCTGAAGGGTTATACAATTTCCATTTATATAAAGATGAAGAAGATCGTCGCAGAAAGGTAAGAGAAGCTGTTGAAAGCGTTGGTTTGCTGGATGAGCATCTTACTCGTTATCCGCATGAATTTTCGGGTGGTCAAAGACAGCGTATCGGTATTGCCCGTGCGATGGTCATGGAACCTGAATTATTGATTGCTGATGAACCGATTTCTGCATTGGACGTTTCTATCCGTGCCCAGGTATTGAATTTGCTGAAGAAGTTCCAAAAAGAACGTGATCTAACGATTGTCTTCATTGCCCATGACTTATCAGTCGTACGTTTTATTTCTGATCGTATTGCTGTTATTAATAAGGGTAGAATCGTTGAATTAGCCGAAACTGAAGAATTGTTTAAGAACAGTCTTCATCCATACACTAAATCGCTTCTATCTGCAGTTCCGATGCCGGATCCACAGATCGAAAAGAAAAAACAATTGATCGTATATGATCCAAGTCAGCATGATTATAGTGTTGACAAGCCTTCTTTCCAGGAAATTAAGCCGGGACATTTTATCTGGGCGAATGAGAAAGAAATGGAAGAATATCGCAAGATTGTCCGTTAAGCTCTCGAAAGAGAGCTTTTTTTGTTCCAAAAAATAAAAG
>NZ_JBVAYM010000033.1:0-18571 GCF_055420025.1 Traorella sp. mt218 | reverse complement strand
AAATTCTCTTTCATCATAGTATTTGCTCATGGAATCTCCTCCTTTATCTGGATACTCCTATCGTAAATACAAATGTCTTATTTGCCAATAACTTGTTAGTTGAAATCATCATTTCAACCATCAGTTGAATAAAAAACTCCTGAAATTCAGGAGCTATAAGTTTTCCAACACGCTTTTCTCATGATCCAGCAATACCTGTTTTTTAAATATACCTCCGGCATATCCTACCATCTTATTATTGGAACCAATAACACGATGACAAAGAATTAAGATCATAAGCTTATTTTTATTATTAGCCATACCAACAGCTCTTACAGCTTTTGGATGATCGACCTTTTGTGCTATATCTTTATATGTGCATGTCTGCCCATAAGGAATCTGAAGCAGTGCATTCCATACTTTTAGCTGAAAAGGCGTGCCATCAAGCTTTAACGGTAATTCAAACGATAATCTTTTCCCCATAAAATATTCTTTTAATTGCTTTTTTACTTCCTTTGACAAAGAGCTTTCACATGCTTTTTCTTCTATTTCATCCACAAATTCGCACTCTAAAACATATTCATCATCACATACGATCTTGATGAGTCCAATTAACGATTTATAATAATCTACATACATTCTATACACCTTCTTGTGATATTATAATACATAATTAAGATTTCTGCACCAATATATTTAACTTTTATATTCCTTTTCCTGCCAATTTTTACCATCTTATTCATGTATTGTTTAACACATATATCCATCTCAATGAATATATATATCTTTAAATTCTTTATAAAAATATAATTTTTTAAACGTCAAAAATAAAAAGCCCGATCGTTCGGACTTATTCGATACATGGAGCAGTGAGTTGCACAATTCCGAAACTAAATTTCGTCCATGCAGTTTTCTTGCAAAAATATAATATCATAAATGTTCAAAAAAGTATAGTAATTTTTTTAAAAAACTTAAATATGTGAAAAAGATTAAATATTAATTTTTCTTTTTTGATCTATTCAATTTAAATAAATTGATCGTTTTAAACTTATAGCTGTATTCTAAAGAACAATAATATTTTTGAAATATAGATCTTTTCTCTAATTCACTTAATGGAAAAAAAGTCGAAAAATATTCTTTATCAGCTTTTTTGATCTGAGCTTTGATTTTTTTGATGTTTTTTAGTATCTCTTTTCTTTCTTGCTCGTAATCATCATCTGATATAAGATTGTTATCATAATCATGGTTTAATATATCTTTTCTTTTAAATAGCCGTTTTTCTTTTTCTTGAAGTTCGAGATATAATTCTAAGTCCTGTGGCTTTTTTTTCCATTCAGCACGTAATCTTGGATAAACCATACAGTGTAGCTTATTTTCATTGATTCTTTTTAAACAATTGGGGCATTCATAATATTTGTATATTTTATATACTCTTTTGGAGGAATTTTTTTTGACGTTCTTTCTTACTTTGACTGTTACATCATTTCTTGTCCAACATCCACAGTCGGCACATTTCACAAGACCACCATATACATAATCATATTTTCTTGTTTTTGTAACTGAATCAAGAGATGAGTTTGCTAATTCAGCTAATTCTTTTGTTACATAGGCAGGCTGATGATTTTCCTGATAGTACCAGCATGAAGCGAAACATCCCCAGTAAATGGGATTTCTGATGATTCTAACAACAGCGTTTTCATCCCAACGCATTCCACCAGCTCTTTCTTTATCAAGTTTTCTAGCTAATGAACGAGTTGTATCTATACGATACGCAATAAAAGTAAAAATTCTAGGTATTATTTTTTCCCATCCGTATCCTTCTTTTTTATCAAGCTTTGTCCCGCTCTTTGAAGAAGCTGGATTTTTTACTCTAATATATCCCCTTGGTGCGCGTCCACCCTTGGAGTAGTTTCCTTGACGGGCGCTTTCCTTTAAGCCACGCAAGGTTCTCGGTCTTACCTGCGATACTTCATAATATGCTGTTAAGGTCTTTATATCACCGGAAAAACTACCTTGAAAAGTGCTTGTATCCCAGTCAAACGAGTTACTTACTACTGCTACATTAAATCTAGAAAACACTTTGTTAAAAGAATAGCGATGAACAGGAACTCTAGTCAAACGATCTGAATCGACAATATAAATTTTCCTAATCATTCCACGAGAACAGTCTTTCAACATTTTTTTCAATTCTGGACGATGAACATTCGTTCCTGAGTAGCCATCATCTACATACCAGGTCTCAATTTTTTCTTCGTTTCGCTCAGCCATTGACTCAATTTCCTGTTTCTGACCGTCAACACTATAGCCTCTTTTTCTTTGTTCGTCGGTTGACACACGAACATAACCAACATTGCACATATATATGCCTCCTTTTCAATAATAGGTAAGAGAAGTACCTATATTTTCTAAGAGGCATATTGCGTGTATTTCTGTCTGCCTGGCAAGCACTTTAGTGCGAGACGCCGTAGGGCAACAGTAGACAGAATATAAGCAATATGTTATTTCAATATATATGGGATATACAAAAAACGCTCACATAGATGCAAGCGTTTTTTGTAGTGCTTTTGATAACTAATACGGGATTATTTCCCATAGATATTATAGCAAAAGAAGAAAAAAAAATCCATATTTTTTAATCAAATTTTATCTTGATTTGCTTTTATACAGATCCATTTCAATCTTATATCGGATATCATCAAAATCATATCCATAAAAAATGTCTTTTTTTATATTTTCAATTTGCTGTTCACCGTAGCCCATATACTCAAGTTCATCAAATAATTCTTTAAAATCTTCCTGTTCTATTTTAAGATCATAAACCCATTGACGGCAACGATTTTCCAGCAGATTGAAATCAACGCATTTATCTTTATCGATATTCATATAATCGATTCCTTTGGTTATGGACTTATAAAGCTGATTTTCACAGAAATTCTTTATTTCATGTTTATGCTTTTGAATATATTCATACTCTTTGATAACAAGCGATCTGTATTGAATATCATTGATTTTATCAAATTGAACAGCTTTAAATTCTGAACGAGGTACTGGAATCATTTTACCCATCATAAGCTTTGCACAGACTTCGAGCTTATCATATCGAGAAAACGATTCAACGTATTTAACCGAATTGTCATAACCCGATCTTGCAAACTGAGTACCATCAGCTAGAATTTCATAATCTTTATCTGGTTTTGCAGAAGACAAGGGAATAAGGTAATTGAACCATTTTACAGGATGAATGATTCCAACGTATAACCTTGATCTATCCTTATCGTCTTTCATGACCTGTGGATCTATCTGATATAAATAATCAATGTATTCTTTATTTATTGTATAAAATTTCATAAAATTTCTCCTTAAATGTAATAAAAAAACACAGATCAATAAGATCTGTGCTTCTTTGTAGTTAAAGCCGGAACTAAGGCATCCTCTACTCCACATACATCATTATACTGTCACTTAGTATGTTTAGACAGTACCACTTTTGCTACTCAGCAGGTCATAGTGATAATACCTGTAATTATTATAGCAATCTTGGCCTTTTTTTTCAATATATATTCTTTCAATTTGTCGCCATTAAGGGAAAATGTCACCATTCGTTAAGCGAAAATGTCACCATTCCATATATCAAAAGCTTGACATCCTGTATTGTAATATACAGGAGGTGTTTTTTATGAAAATCCTCTTTGCAAATGAGGATTTTTTGAAGAAAAAGAGCAAAGTTTAGTCATTGAAATGTAAATTTAATAGATTGTTTTATCTTTTTCCTTTCTATTATCTTTATAGTTTATAAGATCCTGATTCCAGTCTTTCGATTCAGGAATATCAGATGTATAGTTTTTGATTCGAGTAAAAAAAGGCTGATATTTTTCTACGAATTTATCATAAACCTGTCTTCCTGCTTTATCATTATCTGAAGCTATGATCACAGTATCGATATAGTCGTGGATCTCCGGTCTTGTAAGATAATTGATTCTGAATGTTTCACTGATACAGTTACACGAATCACTACCTAATACATTAAAATCAATTGGCTTGTTTAACTCTTTTGCCATTGAATAATAGCTGATGGCATCAATATAGGATTCTGTCAGAACAAGCTTAGTAGCTCCTGGACACACTTCTAAAAAATAACCTGTAAATGGATTGGAGCTTTCCTGTGTATTTTTAAAACTGGAATAAGTCGAACGTGTAAAGGCTGCATCGATTTCTCCTTTCCAGTTTCTGCAGGCAAATACGGCCATTCCGTTTTTATCCTGATAAAGAAGCCCCTGGCTGATCAGCTTATTTATCAGTTCTTCATCGCATCCTCTTTGATTGATCAGATAGTCCTTGATCTTGTAATTGGTATTTGCTTTTTCAGGAAGAACGAAGGGTTTTCTTTCTTCAGCTTCATATTTAAACTCTCGTTTTTCTTCTGGAAGATTTCTATAATACTTATCCAATTCTTCTATAGCTTTTCGAAATGAAAGCTTTTCTATGCCTGTAAGAAATTTGATTGCATCTCCGCTCTTGCCTTCTGAATTCCAGTAAAAGCAGTTTTTGTTCATGTCAATAACAAAGGAATCATGCTGTTCGCATCGATAATAATTGGATCCCTGTCTTCTAAATGAATATCCTGTACGTTCCTGAATGAAATCCAGGACATTGATATTTTCTTTCAGATTTTTAACATACTCATCCGAGTAATTTATATTTTTATTGACATATACTCCATCAAAGGCATCAGCAAGCTTTTGAGGTGTGGTTGTTACCTTAAAATATTCGATTCCGCCTTTTTTGTTGGTTACACATTTGCTGAGAGCCAGTTCACGATCTGCATAAAAGTAGAGCAGGGTATATCCTTCCTGCTTTGGATCAGGTTTGCAGAAACACTCCGGAATCAGCAGAATATGAGAAGCATAGATACCTGCTTCTTTCGGCAGTACGACTCTTTTACTGTATTCGATTCCGTTTGCCTGTTTGACACGTCCTCGAATACGATCGTTCCCGACCGAAATAGTAATGATATCTTTCATAATTAGTATCCTTTCATCATGAGATTGACAAGAGACTGATTGAATTTCATGACCTGCTGGAATCGAGGCTGAAATAATATCTTATATCTTCCTCCAGGTTCTACACAGATGACACCAATGACCTTTTTTTCCTGAAGATAGCTCATCCATTTGTCATTGATAAGATTTTCCTTATCGGACGGAATGACGATCCAGCTTTTGTTGACGTATTCTGCATTTGCTTCTGCCTGAAGGATCACTTTTTTGATATCAGCTAATTTAAATTCAAAAGCATTAAGCTGATAATTTCCTTGAAACTGTTCAACAGTAACCAGGTCTGCTCCTCCTTCACGAAGCGGGCATTCAAACTGGTGACGATGTGCGCGTCCTGTACGATTGTAATTTTCCCAAAAAACTGTCTTGAGTTCTTTTTCACTTAAAAAGCCATTTCTCATAATTTCCTCCTAAAATTGTTTTTAAATAAAACAACCTGGCAATTTGCCAGGCTGTTAGCTTGGTGTATATTCATATCCTATAAATAGGCCATCATCTCCGGTAAGCACGCTGCATTTACCTGAATGATTTCCTCGATAAGCAGAGCAGGCATTATACGCATCCAGCGGATCATTTGGATTATTCGGATCCGGCATCATGTAGCCATCAGAAAACAGAAACTTTTTTGATGGAAGGGAAGATGGAACTGTAGTAGAATTATTGCTTCCTCCGCTTTCATTCTGGCTTTCTGAAGCTGAATTTGTTCCACCTGAAGATATTTGTCCATTCTGTGGTGTTTCTGTCTCAGATTCTTTTTTTATCAGCACAAGAAGTGTCTCTTCTGCTGAATTGCCGGATGTGTCAGTAAGACTATAATCAACATACTGTTCACTTTGTTCCCAGTCTATAACGTTGCTGCACTCAACATCTTCACTTGACAGCGAATCAATATTATCCCGCACTTCTGAAATGTAGGCTTTACAGGAGAAAGAATCTCCTTTCTTTAATTCTATTTTTTCTTCAGAAAGCTTGAGAACGGGAGCCTCTCCATCGATGACATTGACGATCAGATTTCTGAATATTGTTTTCTTTCCGTTCGTAACAGAATAAACAATCGTATATGTACCGGGAGTGCCTGAATCAAAGTCATTCGTATTGATCCTCAGTTCAGAATCTTCACTGTAGGATTCTACCTGGTCGCCAGGGTTAAACGCTTCATTTGTCTTAAGCTGTACAACCTGTTCTTTTAAAACGAGTTCAAGATTTTCAAAATATAAGGCAATCGTGTCTTTGTTTAGATAGACGAGACTGCATACTGCAATTACCGATGCTGCCAATACTATCATCCAGGTAATATTTTTCAGCCACTTTCTTCGAGTCCTTTCATACTGTTCATTGTAAAATCCCATTTCATTGTAGATATGTTCAAGAATTTTGCGCATTTCATCAGCGGGAATATCCGGAGAACAGATGACCTTAATATCAATACCGTTTTCTTTTGCTTCACGAAGTATTTTCATCTGCTCGCTGGAAAAGTGAATATTCGCAAATTCAGTTACATCGATACCATGTCTGTTTCCCAAATCGAGTTCATGCCACTGATCAGGGGTGAACGGAATGTTTTTAAATTTTTCTTTGATATCCTGCATGCTACATTCTTTCACTACCTGGCAAATTGCCAGGTAATTCATTTGGAATGATGCCCGCCTTCATAAAGTCTTCCTTATTTTTCTTATCAAGTATAATTCCATTCATCTTGGCACCGTCAAAAACATTCTGATAAAAATGGGCACCATACAAAATTGCATTGCTTAGATCAGCATTGGAAAAATTGCAGTAGGATAGTTCACATCCGGTGAAAATACAGTCGGTTAGATCACATCCGCTGAAATTGATTCCTGAAAGATTGCGATCCTGAAAGTTGAACGAATGAAAATCATGATCTGAAAAATCCGGTGCTTTTGCTTTGTTTAAAAGAAGGGAGCTTCCTTTTTTCTCGTGTTTATCCAGCACTGTTTCAAGTTCTTCCTTGCTCATCGTCATCAGTCTGCTGTTTAACTGGGAATCCAGCATTTCAGTAATATATTCTTTCAAAGGAAGATATTTCTCAGAAAATTCATCACCTAAAAGATCTCCAAAGGACTCAAAAACACCAAACAGTTCAAAAAGGCATCGGCTTACCATGCGATTGAACCTTTTTTGTATCTGTTCCTGATTCTTCTCGTATTTTTCAAATATCGTTCCTTCGACCTCGCACTGATTGACTTCTGCTCCTGAAATATCAGCAAGTGTGAAATTTGCATTGTTAAGAATCGTATCATTGAACTGGCTGTTTGCAAAAACTGCTTTTATAAATGAAGCAGCCGGTATCTGACAGGAGTTAAATTTTGTATCGTCAAATTTTGACTCGTTGAATGAGACCAGGCCCTTGCACTCACTGAATGTACATGATTTAAACTCACATTCTGAGAAAATGGTATTGCTGAAACTAAGACCACTGAATTTCATTCGTTGGAAAATACATTTGTCATAGACAATATCTTCAGTTTCCATATTAGATACAATTTCCTCAGTAAAGGTCATACTGCTAATCAGTCCGTCATTCTCCTTCTTTTTTGCCTCCATAGTAAAATTTTTAAACTGTAGTTCCATAACTTTCTTCTAAGTCTCCTTTCTCTTTTAAGCGCTGTATCAGCATATCAATAATATTGTAGTAAGCAACTTCCTTAAATTTTGGGAAGGCTTGCCCGGAATCTCTCTTTCCTTTGTAGTAAACACATTTGTTGTAGGCAAGCATCCGCGTGATAAATGGATTGCGTCTCTGGCGATGTATGACTACTTCACCAATATTAAGGTGCTGCAGACGATCGGTTGAAATAACTGGTCTTGTTTCGTATCGTTTTTGCGATGGAACCCACACCTGA
Organism: Traorella sp. mt218; assembly: GCF_055420025.1. Taxonomy (NCBI): domain Bacteria; kingdom Bacillati; phylum Bacillota; class Erysipelotrichia; order Erysipelotrichales; family Erysipelotrichaceae; genus Traorella; species Traorella sp. mt218. The sequence continues at coordinate 10,674 of NZ_JBVAYM010000033.1, read as the reverse complement.
TGCGAACCGCACATATCACTGAAATTCTTTAGTGTTTTCTGATCGTTAGACATCAGAAATACAGTATTTGTACACTGGGACTGAATCGTTGCTGCCATTTTTTCACCATATTTGTCGCTAATCTGCTGATCATTCTGTACGGCAAGATAGAAACGGATGCCTCGTGATCTGCCAGCCGTTAAAATAGAATCAATATCCTGAAACGGCGGACAGTTTCCGAATTCGTCGATAATAAAGTTAAAAGGAATCGGCAGAAACTCGCCGGCACCGGTATGCTTTGTTTCACGGGTGACTTTAATGAGAGCTTCATAAAGCTGTTTAGTAAAAAGTGTGACCAGTGGATGATAGATCTTCTTTTCATCATGAACAATTAGAAAAATAGCTGTTTTCTTTTTGCCGGCATCTTCTAAGTTAAATGTAGTCTGCGATGTCATTTTCATGATGTCTTCATTTGCGGTTAGGATTCTTAATTTCTGGTTAAAGGTAGAAAGAATTCCTTTTGTTGTATCCGCAGCACCATCCAGTGTGTCGCGAAGCTGCATCGAACTAAAATCATCGGGCTTTCTAAAATTTTTGATGTAATAGCTCAGATAACTGGTGACATTGATTCCCAGTTTCTGTCGCAGTTCTTTAGAAATTGTTTCAAAACCCAGCTGTCCCAGCAGCTTTACTGATTTAAAGTTGATCAGCGTTTCTTTTCCTTCTTCCATCAAAAAAGACGCACATCCTGAAATCAGATCTGCTGCCTTTTCCTTCCAGAAAGGATCTTTTGTATTTTCATCATAGCAAAGAGTAGATGCCAGGGAAAGAAGCTGCTCATTTGCTTCCGAAACATTAAGTCTTGGCTTGGAAAGAAGGTGTTCGGCCAGTCTTCCGCCGCTAAGTCCCGCCTTTTTAAGTTCCCAGTCTTTCAGCTCTTTTTCATACCGGTCATACGCTTCCTGATAGGTTTTCCATATTGAGGTTAGAGGGTTCCATCCATCCGAGTTCTTCGGATCGATGAAATTCAGCTTAATCACATTATAGCCATCCCGAATTAGAGAAGTTGCGGTATAATCGTAAAGCTCGCCTTTCATATCGTTGATCAGCATAGACTCTCCCGTCATTCTCAGATTTTCAATGAGCTGAAGAATTAATGAGAACGATTTTCCGGATCCTGTCATACCTAATATTTTTGTGTGCGTATCGCCGGAGTCTACATAACTGTGGTGCTTGAATATCAGAGGTGTATAAATGGGCAGTCCGCCTCGCTTGTGGACTTTTTTGCCTTCGATATTCCAGGTCTTGATTGTATTCAGTTTTTTAACATCATCAACACGCAGCAGAGTAAGAAAACTGTTGATCAGCCGTTTGGAAGGATCCAGCCACTGATCAACAACATCCATAGCAGAATGCTCTAAAAGTTTTTCCGAATCATAGGAAAGACGAGTAGTACCTTTTTTAGCTTCGTGTAATGAAGATAATTTAGAAAAACTTTCCAGATCATCTTTACTTTTTTTCTTTTTACTGTGTGAACCGCTTGTGAGAATCATATAGATGATTCCAAGCCATATCAGAAGTCCGACAAAAAGAGTAAACTCCCACGCACCAGCTCGCAGTGACAAAAGGCTGGGGTCTAGCGAGATTCCGATTGGATCTTTCAGATATATGAATTTGATCGCCTGAATTCCTAAGAAGATGCTTAATGCAAATATGATGATTCCGCTTATGAGAATGAATAGTATTTTTTTCATGAACTAACCAATTTCCTTTCTTTGCTGCAGATAGATATCAAGGTCTCTTTCTTTTTCTGCAATATCACGGTTCATAGACCTCATCACATCCTTTTTCAATGCATTTGTGAAACCTGGTCCAGTTCGATAGGATCTCATTTTCTTGATGGACGGCTTGAAGTAAAGTTTCTTTTCTTCTTCAGCATTTTCGACCTGCTGCTTCACATCGAACGTTCGCTGAGCAGGATAATTGGAAAAAATTCTTTCTTTTGATTCAGTATGTGTTTCCAGAATGTTGTCATTTTTCAGAATTTCAGAGTCCTCATGTTCCCGTACTATATATTCATCTTTTGTAAACTGAACAATGTAGTTCCCGTTATCTGTTTTAAATATATCTTCTTTTGGTATCATAAAACTGCTTTTAGTTCCTGGTAGTCTGACTACAATTCCATCTTCAACAGTTTTCACAATTTCTTCAGCAGAAATAGTGGACATTAAAATACCTGGCAAATTGCCAGGTAGGGAATCAAGCGTGATATTTGTGCGATATATCTTGTTTTTATAGATGCTGTTAAATATGTTCAGGACTTCCTTTGTCGTTATAGTGCCAGTAGAGATCGGTAAACGGTTAGCATAGATATCCTGCTTTGAGCCATATTCCTTAATCTGATAATCGATGTCATCAAACAAAACTACCGGATTTCCGTTTTCCGGCATAGTGATCTTGCTTCTATCGACTTCCACAGTAATGGGCTGAAAAGGTACTTTGATCTCAAAAGTTGAATCATTCTCTTTGATATATGAAGGATCGACTTCCATCTGTACTTGGAAATCCAGTCTGCCTTTATAATCCTTCAAAATTGCATTACCGACAAGAGTATAAAGATTTTTTATTTCTGCTTCCTTGATGGTCTGTATATCATGACCGGCGAATTCGTTCATCGCTGATGCAAGCTGATTTACTGTTTCACACCATTTTTCATAAACTTCCCGAACGCCATCAAGTTTCAGGCATTCTTCAATCTGTTCGTCAATAAGTTTTTTATAGGGAGCCATATTTTTCGAGTTATACTGAAGCCTTCCGGATTTTGGAAGCATCTTATATAATCCTTCTAAAGTTCTGACTTCTATCATAGATTTTTTGATGGATTCGATGATTTTATTCCTGTATGCGTCTTTCTGTTTCATATATTCCTCCGATGTTGTACCGACTCTTTCAGCCAGTTTCTCTCTTAATCCTAATTCTTCAATAAAGAAGCGTTTAAACGTATTGAGCTGTTTTTCAGTAATTTTTCCTTTAGTACGGCTTTGAGTACGTTCAAGAAATGTTAAATGAATATGGGGATGATCCTTATTTGTGTGATAGTTCATCCAGTAAATCATATTAGAAGGTTCAAGACCTATACTTTTAAAGAAACGGGGAAGAGCTTTGCTTACAGCGTTTGCCCAGTCGTCTACCGTTCGCATATTGTATTTATCTGCCAGATCGTAATCTTCCATAGAAATGACAGTATCCCATGCCAGATTTCCCTGTTCCGAAAATGCCTCAGCAACCTCTTTTCTGAATTCAGTATAGTTTTCATCTTTCAGCCATCCAAGATGCGTATATGTTTTTTCACTTCCACCATGAGAAGTATAGCCAAGAAAACCGCCTTTGCACTGGTTGTCTTTTCTTTCGTCTGCCGCATCTTCTCTTGAAGTGTAGTTAAACCATCCTACAAGGGAAGAGGCTGTTAGTATGCCTTTGAATCGGCTTCCTTCCGGCGCTTCTTTTCCGTTTTCGAGAAAACGGAATTTTCCAATCAGTTCCGGCACCATATCACTCCTTTCTTTTGTCTGAAATCAATTCTGTCTTTAAAATAAAATACCTGGCAATTTGCCAGGTAACATTTAAAATTTTCATCTTTTTTTTGATAAAGGAAGAACATGATCAATTGCCTCCATCCAAAGATCATCATCTTCAGAAAGAGAATGACCGCTTTCCTGAATGTAAGAAATAATTTCATCTATATATTTGTTTTTTATTAGTTCTCCTTTTTCAATGCTAATCAGATTTTTTTCAACAAGAGTATCGATTGTATTTTCATAATTTTTAAGCGCTTTTTGATCTAAACATTTATTCAAAGATTGGTTTCGCTGTCTGTTTTCTTTTTTTGACCAGGTTTTTTTCTGCTCATATAAAATAAAATCTATTAATGGAGTTAATTCGCTATCCTCCTGGTCGAATTTTTCTAAAGCGCTGTAATACATTTTTTTATCTTCTTCGTAGATGATAATGGGATCAATATCATGAATCATGAGATAGTAATTTAATAAAGTTCTTCCAACTCGGCCATTCCCATCGGCAAAGGGATGGATGTTTTCAAACGCTGCATGTAAATAAGCCGCTACAGTGATATGATCTTTTCCGTTATAGGAATTTATTTCCTGAAGCAAATCCATGAGATCCTGCTCAACATTTTCAGGTCGGCTACCCACTTCGTTGATTCCTGTAACATAATCATGTTTTTTAAATTCACCAGGTCTTTCACCGTTAATATTGTATCTATATTCATCATAAGTACCTTTTGTTAATTCATAATGAATAGCTTTGATGAGTCCTAAATCTATTTTTTCTTTAATTATAATTTTCTCCTTTAAAAAATTATAGCATTGTTTTTGATTTTCAATTTCAAATAAGGTTTTTAATTCTCCTGTAAATGATATAACTCTGCCTTTTTCAAAAATCTCTCTGGTGTCATGATAGGTAATACTGTCGTTTTCAATCTTATTAGAGTTATATGCAAACAAGATACGGAAATCTCTTAACTTATCATCTAATTCTTCAATGGTTTGAAATTTCATAAGAATCCTCCTGTTTTGAAACTATTATATCACAATTTATAGATATATTGATTTTTATTCAAATACCTGGCAAATTGCCAGGTAAATTTATCTGCCTTTTCTCACAGAAATATGAATATCTTCAGCAACCTCTTTAATTACATCAAACCAGATATCTTCGCTTTTTAACTCTTCAACCGAACATTTTTTTAATTGTTCAAGAACTGCCTCTTTATGTTCGGTCATGATAAGGTCTGCTGTATTTTGATCGATAAGTCCATCTTCCACAAGTGTATTTATTCTATCTTCAAGAATCTCATCATTTATGATCCCTTCCTTGAGCTGATAGATTTCAAGATGGCCTGTTAGTGTTTTCGCCACAAGACCTGTACTCATAAATCCTTTCTCCTGAAAAACAGATCCTGCTCCTGTTTTGTTTGCCTGAACCAGCATTTCAGTAAAATGATTATCGACTCTGCGATATACAACGATATTTTCTGGAATTCTAGGTGCAGAACAGACAACGATTTTCATTAGATCAGTCAATTTAGAATAGATGCTTTCCTGATTGTTATTTCTCAGAACCTGATTGATATCACGATACATATTTCCCAGATAGCACTCCAGTACAGAAGTATATAGAGGATCATTGACGGATTCATCTGCTTTTCTCATCGTCTCTTTGTATTTTTTTGCCCATTCTTTATAAATAGATTCTCCCCAGCTGCTTGCTTCATTCCGATCCGTAAATTCTCGATAATCTTCCTTTGCTTTCTGCATAGGGATAATTCCGCCGTATTTTCTTTCTAGGCTTATTTTTCCAATTTTATCAAACATATTTATCTACCTCCAGTAATTTTTAATAAGATATTTTAGTGACGGCACAAGCTAGAATTTATTACCTGGCAACTTGCCAGGTAGCATCAGCGTGACATTCTTTGATGTAGACCGTGTGTCTCTACGATCTCATCAATAGCTTCCAGCAGAATGTCGTCATGGTTCATGAATTCATTCTGAAAATCATTAAAAGCGTTCATGTCACAATGTTTTTCTGCAATAACAGAAATAATCTCATCCTTGCAGTCCTGATATATGCTGCTGATCAGTTCTGTATCATAGTCGATATTGTCAGCAAGAGTGCTGATTTTTAAATCGATGGTGTAATTCAGATAACCCTCCAGCATTTTCTTATTTGATTCCAAAAGACTCCTTTCGAGTTCTTCAAAAATCTTGACTGGTTCATCATTATAAAAAACTCTTTTGCCTTTCCACGACTTGTTTGTATCATTGATCGCATTCACAACTTTGATCCCTCTGCCGCCATCATTGACAAATGAATCAAGATTTTTGGTATAGTCATCTACAAGTATGTCATAAGACCGAATGCCTTTTTCTATGTAAAGACTCTTAGGTTCACCGCATTTCGCAAATAGAATGTGGTCCTTTTTCAGATTTGAAGTAACATAGGTGGAAAGCCACTCTTTCTTTTCAGGTATTGCATAGGGTGATTCCACCGCTGCCGTCAATATGTAGCACTGTTCCGGATAGCAGTTGATCATCATGTTCACAGCTTCCAGAACAGAAGCCTGCGGCAGCAGATTTTTGAAATAACCCTGCTGATACAAAACTTCTTCCGATTCGATCTGATTGTTGAAATGAGCAAGTACGCCATCCATATCAAAAAATATTCGCGATCCGCTGAGTATCTGTTCTTCCATGTATTTCAGGGAAGTCGAATATTTAGCAGTGTCTTCCATTTTGTATGAGTAAAATTCTTTTCTTCCAATGATGATATGATCGAGAAATTTGATTCCTGTCAGTTTGCAAATTTCTTTAATTTTTTCAGTTGTAAAATTATCAGCATGACTTGGCATGCAGTTTCCGCTAGGATGATTATGGATCAGCATGATTTGAGCTGCATTGGATAATAAGGCAGATTTTGCAATATTCTTGAAATCTATAAATGCCTGATCCAGTCCGCCGACAGCTATTACATGAGCATTGAGTACCTGATTGGCATTATTCAGATTGAGACACATGACCATTTCACGATCGAGCCATTTCAGCTCATTGGCAATAACATTGATAGCTTCAAGCGGGGAATTGATAGCCTTATCCGAAACCAGTTCTTTTTCCTTGACAAGACGGATGCCTACGATATCCAGTGAGTTATTCATTTTTATCCACCCTGATGCCTTCTCTTGAGATAATTAGTTTTTCATCTTCGTTTAGATTAATGATCATTTTGATAAGTTGTTCGCAAGTAATTGAATCCATTTTAGTCTCCTTTCAGATTACCTGGCAATTTGCCAGGTTATTTTTTTTCAGATAGTTTTACATTTACAACATTGGGAATGTAGTCTTCATATACTGATTTTTTGTTGTAAAGCACATCACGTATTACGCTGTCATCGCGAGGAAGATCTGTATTGAATTTTGCAAACAGATAAAGCAGTTCCAGAATCTGATGCTGATTGAATAAAATCGTATTGAGAGATTCATCGCGAATGTTCAGTGCATCGTTGATCGCACGCTGGATAGATAGCTCCACTCTGTTGAGGTATGCACTTCCTACCTGTGCATCGATCTTCATTGTATAAAGCTGGTCTATTGCTTCTTCTATAATCTCTGTTTCACTTTGTCCCTTTAAGCCAAGCGTTTCTGCCTGCTGCTGAGATATGTCTGTAAGCATTTTTAATTTATCGAATGTTTCTTTTGAGAAACGGTAAGATTTTTGTGATTTTGCCAAAAATATGCACGCTCCTTTCGTGATACAGTAAAAAAGCACAAAAATTGAAAATCAGCCCTAGAAATAAGGACTTTTTAAGGAATTTTTTGAAGGAAAAAAGCAAAGGAAAAACTGTATCACAATTTTGTGATACAACGTGATACAAAAAAAGCCTTTAAAATTAAGAAATCGCCCGTTGGGCGATTGTCCAAAAAAGAGGAATGTATCACATTTCTCCTTATCCTGGTAACAAAATACTAGACAAAACGGCTGTATCACGTTTTGCTGGCATTAAAAGAAAAAGAGGGAGGAATATAACGGAGGAATATGATGGGAACTCTGCTGGAATTAGACTGAACGATTTACCTGGCAATTTGCCATGTAAGAAGGGAAGATTAGAAAAAAGCAGAATCGGTTGAGATTCTGCTAGTTCAACTGGTCTTTATTGGTTTCATCGATGATATCCAGTATGCTGTCCATACCTTGAGAAGATATCCGTTTAAAGTCCTCAGCAATTTCATCTTTGATGATAGTGTTTTTCTTAATTTTGGAAAACTCCTGCCAGCAGTATTCCAAAGCGTCTACCATTGGTGATGAAATACTGTTGTAGTTAGTTTTAGTGTCTATCAATAGCAATGCCTTAAAGAAAAACTTTGGATTTTCTTTAAGCATTTCATTAAGCATATCATAATAAGGTTTCAATAAATTCAATTCTATGCTTGGTTCATTGCTCATCAGTTCAATAAGTTCTTTACTTAACGTTTTTTTATAATGTTCTTTTGGAACGATTGTATTTTCAAAACTATAAGTCATATCACTGATACTTTGTGCCATTTTGTCTACTGGCAATTTACTAAACTCATCATAATATTTTCTACCCATTTTAATCGCCCTCCATATTATTTCAGCAATTCATTTCCAATGCTTGTCATCATACCAGTCAGAACACCATTCTTTACCAGTTTTCTGATATGAGTGATGTCACCGAAATAACCGTCATCACACTGTTCATCAGTTGCAATGGAATAGACTGTATTGTTGTACAAATAATAGTCCCAGTTTCCGTCCGCTTTTAGTAAAAGTGTGCCTTTCTTCCTTACTTCATGTTCTCTATACATTTTTTCCTCCTTTGTGGCATGGTAACCACGAACTCTGTAAGGCTCATGTACCTTACACTTTCTTCGGATCAGCGTCCGGGGAGGGAAGTCAAGCGGCAAGCACTTTAGTGCGAGACGCCGTAGGGCAACGCTTGATGACCGACTTGGATGCGATATTCCATATTTCTTTTGCAGGATTAATAGAAAACAACATGGCAAATTGCCATGTTGGAACCTTAAATCATAAATGTCGCGTATTACAGAATAGTGAGAAAATTAAGTTGTTTATGATATAACGAAAAAAGAAGCTAAATTCATTAGCTTCTCATTTTATTATCTTGCTGTAAATATTCATTTTGGTATGAACAATAAATGGTTGCATGAAATAATTTTATTTAATCGTCATAGTGTCCTTTGCATGAAACTATATAGATTATTTCATTTTCTTCATAATAAACAAGACGGTTGACATCATCAATGCGTCTGCTCCACATTTTGCTTAAATTTCCTTTTAAAGCTTCAGGCTTGCCAATGCCATCATAAGCATTTCTTTGTATGTCCTTGATAAGAGTGTTAATCCTTTTTAAAGTCTTTTTATCTTGTGTTTGCCAGTAAAGATAGTCATCCCATGCACGGTCTTCCCATAGCAACTTCATTTACTCTTCCTCAATAAGCTCGTGTTCAGAAAAATGTGCTTGTCCGTTTTTTATATCTTCAGCTATTTTTTCTAAATAACGAATATTGCTTTTTGAATAGAATGGATCCACAGAAATTTCAAAAGGGATGCGCTTTTCTCTTGCTACTTTTTTTGCAAAAATTGTAAAAGCCGTACTCATAGACATTCCCAATTCTGAACAAGTTTTTTCCATGCTTTTCTTCACATCTTCATTAAGCTTAAAATTGACATTTACCATTTGTGACATTTAGAATCACTCCTTTTCTACTTAAATTATAATCTAAAATAAAGAAAAATACAATAAAAATCATTTAATAATTCTTTATTTTTTCTATGATACTCCTCAACACTTCTTCTTCCCTTTGCATATAAATTCCATATTTCTTTCAAAGGATTAATAGAAAACAACATGGCAAATTGCCATGTTGGAACCTTAAATCATAAATGTCGCGTATTACAGGACAAGGGATAAAATTATGTAGTTTATGATAATACGAAAAAAGAAGCTAAATCATAGCTTCTCATCTTATTTTCTTGTTACAAACTGAATTTTTAGATCCATGTTCAAAGCGTCGGCAATCCGTTCCAGTATTTTTAGTGATAACGGTCGTTGACCACTTTCAATCTTGCTGATGTCCGCCTGTGTCATTCCACATTTATCTGCAAGTTCCTTTTGAGTCATATTTTGCTGATGCCTTGCATGAATCAGTTCAAAAATAGGGTCAAGTTCTTTATCAGGTTTCTCGTATTCCTTTTTAAATTCGGGATCCTGAAGCTGTTCATTTAAGAAATCACTAAATTTTCTTTCTTTCATTTCCTATCTTCCTCCTGTTCCTGTAAATAATCACTTCGATATGCTTTTGCAATTCTAATTTCTGAAATTGGTGTCTTTTGTGTCTTTTTAACAAATCCATTTGTCAGTACAATTTTTCTGCCTATGTAGAAAAAATATAAAACTCTTGTTATATTGGTTCCTGTTTTTGCTCTTAATTCAAAGATTCCATCTTCAAGATGTTTACTAAAAGGTTGTCTGAGCATATTTCCTTCGAGTTCCAGTAGCGAGATCTCTTTAACTATCTTAGCTCGCATTTTTTTATCCAAAGAGAGAAGAAAGTCTTCAACAGGGCACTCACCATTTCTCTTTCTATAAAAAATTACTTCAAAATTTTCCATCAACTTTATCTCCATTTATATAATATGGAAAAATTTCCATATTGTCAAGTGTTAGTTTAAAATTTCTCCGTCGATTCCACCACTTAAATTCCAATATTCTCTTAAATATTTTTCAGTTTCTTCAATACTAGCTTGTCCATCGTGACCATCATCAATTTGATAAGTACCATCGATATATTCAGGTTCTGTTCCTAAAGGGATCGTATCAATATTGTTCTTTAAAAATTGAATAGCTTCTTCAATGGTTTCAGCCTTTACCTCTACTTTGTCCCAAACTTCCCATTTTACTGGAATACTAAATTTTTTCATTTTCTTACCTCTAAGGGGATTGCCCTGTCTCTGCAAGACATCTTGTGTACCTTACACTTTCTTGAGATCGGCAGCTGAGGAGGGAAGTCAAGCGGCAAGCACTTTAGTGCGAGACGCCGTAGGGCAACGCTTGATGAGTGACTTGGATGCGATATT